>NZ_JAPDDS010000012.1 GCF_025950085.1 Luteolibacter flavescens | reverse complement strand
CGCTGGCAGCTGAAGTGCCCAAAAGTGTAACCCATGTCCCCGAACAAGTGTAACCCATGTCTCCGGCCTTTACAGGCTCCGCGCTCCCAGCAATCAGGCCCTCTTCAGCGACGGATCGGGACCTGCCCCGATTTCAGAACGAGGTCCTTCCAATCTGCCTCCGGACGCATGCCGATCTCCGCGATGAATCCCTTGAACTCCTGCATCCAACTCTCCGGGCTTCCCTGAAGCCTGGCGGCGTCCCATGAAAAACCCGAACACCCGAAGCAAATCTCAAATCGAGAGATTATCCCGGCATCCGAGTGAAACTCTATCGTGTGGTGAGGGTCGAAGCTGCAAAAGCTAACTACCGGCGATGCCGTCCGGTCAAAGGACCGGACGCGCTTCACCAGAGCCTCCTTTTGCTCTGCGGAAAGCCGGATGCGAGCATACTCGATCGTCGGGACATCGTCGAAGGAGCGGGGCATGAATTCAGGAAATGACTCTTCAGGAAAGTCATCTATGTAGGAATGCTCGATCACCTCGATAAACGAGGACTTGGCGATCTCATCAGCCAGCTTGTTCCGATAATCCCTCGCCGCGCGGTGCTCCGGCTTGGTGCATCCGACAAGCCACGTCAATGCCACCAAGCCCAACAAACCCAGCCTCATCCAGCTACACATCTTCGAATGAACGTCCCAGCGCATCATTTCTTGGGAAGCCTGCTCTCATTCTCCGCCAAGCTCCGGATGACCTCATTCCTCTCCTCTAACAACCTCCGCATGTACCGCGCCAAAAACAGCACGTCCGCCAAGCGACCCAGCAGCCCGAGCGGCGCGGTGTAGTCAAAGACATCCGTCATCCGTGTCCCACCCGGGATCGCCTCGAAATGGTGATCGTGCACGAAATCCGCGAACGCCCCGGAGATCATCGAGTCACGGAAATGCACGGGCTTCGTCATCGAGTCGATGCGACTGGAAAGCCTCTGCCGGATCCCGAAGTGCGTGGCTTCCCACGTCACGGTCTCCCCTGCCTCGATCAACCCGGACGTGCGGCCCGCGACTGCCCTCTCGCCATGTCGCGTCTGGCTTTCCTGATGGACGTCGATGCTGCGGGCGAGATCGAAGACCCGCTCGATCGGGGCGGCGATGTCGAAGACGAGTTCGATGCGAGGCATGGTGTCAGAGCCTCAGAAGAAAAGGAGAGAGAGGAAACCCACCACGACGGCGATATTCAGGAGAAAGAAGACCGAACAAACCCGCAGCATCCCCCGGTCTCCTCGCTCACCCGCGACCAGCTTCGCCTGCTCCCAATCCACCCAAGCGGTGACGCCGATATTCGCCCCGGGGGTAAAGCCCTTCCCATGCTGGCGGGCATAGGGACGGATAGCCACCAGCCAAACGACCAGCGAGCCGAAGAGACCCAACACCATCAGTGCCCCACCCATCCGTCAAAGGAATCAGCAGATACCCTCAAGCGGAAGCCGGATCGCGAGGATTTCATGTGAGGGTCAAATTGACTCCCCCTCCCGTCTCATGCACTTCTCGGTCATGGCGATGCCAAACCCCCATCCCACGGAAAGCCCTGACTGAACCCGGCATGTTGTTCTCACGCTGGCAGGAGACAGCCTCCCGATACCGGGATCAGGTCGCGGTGATCGATGGCGGCAGGTCGTGGAGCTTCTCCGATCTGGTGGCGGGCCTGAAGGATCGCACTCCCGCTGACGGCCCTGTGCTCGCGCGCGGCTCCGTGGTCGAGATCGCGGTCTCCACCCTCCAAGGCTGGCGCGACGGCCAACCGGTGCTGCCTCTGGAAAAGGGCGCCGCCATCCCTGATTTGCCCGCGTCATTCCCGGAAGGAACGGCTCACCTGAAGCTCACTCCGGGCATAGAAGGCACACCGCGGGCCGTATTTTTCTCCGCCTCACAAATCGCCGCCGATGCCGACCGCCTCGTCTCCGCCATGGGACTGCGGCCCGGCATGCCGAATCTGGCCGCGATCTCCGTGACCCATTCGTATGGCTTTTCCGGCATCATCCTGCCCTTGCTGCTACACGGCATCCCGGTGCATGTGGTCGAGGTGCCTTTCCCGAAGGTGATGGTGGACGCGATGTCGGCCCACGAAGCGGTGGCTCTCCAAGCCGTGCCCTCGATGTGGAAGGCCTGGCACCGTGCCGGGATCCTGCGAGACGCGAGGATCGCGCTGGCCGTCTCGGCGGGCGCACCACTCTCGCTGGAGCTGGAGCACAAGGTCTTCTCGGATTGCGGGCTGAAGCTGCACAATTTCTACGGTGCCAGCGAATGCGGCGGCATTTCCTACGATGGCGGCGATTCGCCGCGGGAATGCGCCTCCGACCTCGGAGCCCCCCTGCCCGGCGTGGCCGTGCGGCTTTGCGAATCCGGGCGCTTCCTCGTCGAGAGCGATTCCGTGGCGCTGGGCTATGAATCCGCGCGCGAGGGCGAGATCCTCGGAGGTGGGCAATACCTCACACAGGACTTCGGACGGATCGAGACAGGGCGGCTGATGTTAGAAAACAGCGGAGCGGAGTCGATCAATGTCGCCGGGAGGAAGATCGGCCCGGCAAAAATCGAGTCAGCGCTCATGGCCAGCGGCTTGGTCGAGAGAGCGCGCGTCTTTGGCGTGAAAAGCCATGATCCTGAACGGGTCGAGGAGATCACGGCACTGGTGGCACTCAAGTCCGGGACGCTGGAACAGCTCCGCCAGCGCATGACCGAAGTCCTGGCTGGATGGGAAATGCCTCGTCATTGGGAAACAGCCGCCGATGTTTCGGCTTGGTCGCTTTCCCGAGCGGAACTCAAGAAACGATGGTCATGAAATTCTCCCGGAGACACTGGATATGCCTCGCTGGATCGGCGCTCTGCGGCTGCAAGGGCCGCGGATCTTCCGGCGGCACGGGCAGCACCGCGGTCGATACCGATCCCCGCGTCCAGGCCGGTCCCTTCTCCGTCGAGGTCCCGCTTGACTGGAAGCCCTCCGCACGCGTCGAGGAAGTCCCGGCAAATCCGCTCTACACCACCGGCGAGTGGCAGCAGGTCGTGAAGGCCCGCGAGGCGAATGAGGTCCCGGCGGTTTACAAGCCGCAGTTCGCCTCCCGCCCACGCCACTGGGCGATCCGGCTTCCCGGCTCCCTGCCAAAGGACCTCAACCGCGATCCCGGCGATCCGGGCGAAAGCCCCACCGCCCCGCAGATCCTCATCCACAAGGCGGACGAATGGGCGGCCATTTTCACCGACGGCGTCGACGGCAAGGACAAGTCCGCCGAGACGATCCTCAAGCTCCGCGAGGGCATGGACGCCGCAATCAAAGGCGAAGGCAAGGCGGTCGTCCCCGCCTTCATGGACGCCAGCCTCTCCTTCCAGTGCCTCCGGAAGCGCATTGATTTCGAGGGCGGGCACGGGGTCCGGCTCCTCGCCCAGTGGACCACCGAGCCCGAGCTGCTCCGCGAGAACCAGCTCCACTACCTCTTCCTCGGCCTCTCGGATGATGACTCCTGCCAGATCATCGCCACCTTCCCCGTGACGCTCCCGGGTTTGCCCGAGGAATACGTCACGAAGGCCGAGCACCTTGGACGAAGCACCGAGCGCCACGAGGAACTCGGCCAGAACTTCGAAGCCTATGAAAAGGACGCAGCGGCATGGCTGGAGCAGCACGCCGCAGAGATCAACCCGGGCCTGGAAACGCTCGACAAGATGCTGGAGACTCTCGTGGTCCGCAAATGGGACTGAGCCCTCAGGAGACGCTCTCCTGACCGCTGAGCATCACCTTCGCCGAGGCGAGCGGGCGATCCCCCACGCTCACCTCGCCGGAGATCTGGATCATGCCGCCGAGGCGGCCTTCCACCTCCGCCCTCAGCGTCAGCGTTTCGCCGGGCTTCGCAGCGCCGAGGATTTTCGCGCCGCGGACACCGGTCAGGAGCAGGTTTTCCAGCGGCGGGATCGCCGGATCGCTCTGGGCCACCACCCCGCCGAGCTGTGCGATCGCTTCGATCAGGATGACGCCCGGCATCAGCGGATTTCCCGGAAAGTGTCCCGCCAGAAATCCCTCGTCACCCCGGACCAGATAGCGGGCCGTCGCGAACCTGCCCGGGTCGAGCGATTCGAGGGCATCGACAAAGCGGAATTCCGGACCATGGGGCAGCGCGGCGAGAGGATCGTGCATCGCGGACGATCCATCCCTCGTGCGCCCGACGTGGCAAGTCGCAACGCAATTTTCCATGGACCGCGCTGATTCAAACAGGCTATAGTTCCCGCGCTGTTATTCCATGCCCTCACTGGAAAGCCAAACCCTCCCCAGGTCCGCCTCCACTGCCGCGCAGACGCGCCGCTGGTGGCGTCTCCCGTGGGAGGCCGCGGCCACGCTGGGGGCCTTTGCCTACTGGGGTATCTTCGGGCTGTTATTCACACTCGTCTCCATCCCGCTGATCCTCGTTCTGCCTTGCCTTGTGGCGAAGCGACTGGGCCGCGGGATGCTTCACCGGGCCTTCCGGGTCTTCGTCGGCTACCTCCGTGCGACCGATCTCGTTCAGGCGGACCTGAGTTCGCTGGATGCCCTGAAGGATGATCCGCGGGCAGTAATCATCGCGCCGAACCACACTTCGCTCTGGGATGCGGTTTTCGTCATCTCCAAGCTACCGCAACCGATCTGCATCATGAAGGAAGCGATTCTCAAGAATCCATTCCTTGGCGGCGGTGCCCGGCTCGCGGGTTATATCCCGAATGGCTCGTCCTCCCGAATGGTGAAGGATGCCGCCGACGCCCTGCAAAAAGGCGGCCAGCTCCTGCTTTTCCCGGAAGGCACGCGCACCCGGCGCGAAGCCCGGTGGATCAATCCCCTGCGCGGCGGCTGCGCGCTCATCGCCCGCCGGGCCGGAGTGCCGGTGCGCCCCGTCTTCATCCGCAGCAATACCCGCTTCCTCGAAAAGGGCTGGCCGCTCTGGAAAAAGCCCGAGTTCCCCATCCGCATAAGCATTGAGCTCGGCGACCCGGTCGTGCCTGAGGAGGGCGAAACCGCACACGAATTCACCAAGCGGCTGGAGGAAATCTACCAGCGGAATCTCTCCCGCGCCCACAAGCTCCGCCGACAGGTGGAGGTGGCGGATTGACGCTTTCGCATCAAGATGCGAAGATGCGGACATGAGGACGACGCTCGATCTACCTGATCCCGTTTTCCGCGACCTGAAGGTCAAGGCAGCAGCGGAAGGTGTGACGCTCAAGCAACTGCTGACCGGCTTCGTGGAAAAAGGGCTCTATGGGACCGATATGGCCAAGAGTAAGCCCGTGCGAAGCCCGCTGCCTCCGCCACTAAAATCCAGAGGCGTTACCATCCCGTCGCTCACCAATGCCGAAATCGACGAGATCTTCCTTGAAGAGGATATGGAGAGATGGGGCATCAAGACAAAATCATGACCCCGGCAGTCGATCTTCCTGATCTGAATGTCTGGCTTGCTCTTTCATTTTCGGGTCACACCCACCACGAACGGGCGCTCGACTACTGGAATGACCAGCGACAGGATCTTGTGGCGTTCTGCGGGGTCACCTTGATAGGGCTTCCTCGGCTGCTCACCACGGGGCCGGTAATGTTTGGTGATCCTTTCTCCCCGGAGGTTGCAGCCCGAAAATGCCAAGAACTCCTGAGCTTGCCCGACGTCCTGTTCATTCAGGATGAGGAAGGGCTTTTTGGAAGACTTGATGACTGGTCAAAGGCCTCCTTTTTCCGCCCCAAGCTCTGGACCGACGCCTGGCTCGCCGCGCTCGCGGTGGAAAATGAATGCCGGTTGGTCAGCTTCGATGCGGATTTCTCGAAATTTCCGGGGGTGGATTTCCTCCATTTGACGCCGTGAACGCAGACGGTTCCGAATTCCGCTTGTGACGTGGGGCGGCCCTCACCTACGTTCCGCCCGCCGCGCGGGCAGCCCTTCCTTCCCTTTCGCGGCAGCATCGCGCCCATGAAAGCCATTCTCGCCCTGGAAGACGGCCGCCTTTTCGAAGGCCGTGCCTTCGGTGCCTCCGGAACCACGACCGGAGAAATCTGCTTCAATACCTCGATGACCGGGTATCAGGAGGTCATCACCGATCCCTCCTACCGCGGCCAGATCGTTTCGATGACCTACCCGCAGATCGGGAACTACGGCATCAATCCGGAAGACGCCGAGTCCTCCGCCCCGCACGTCCGCGGCTTCGTGATCGGCGAGCTTTCCCCCGTCGCGTCGAACTGGCGCTCGCGGATGACCCTGCCGGATTACTTCTCGGAGCATGGCGTGCTGGGCATCGAGCACGTGGACACCCGAGCGCTGACGAAGCACCTGCGCTCGCGCGGTGCCATGCGCGCCTGCCTCACAACCGAGCTCACCACCGAGCAAGCGATCGCCACCGCCCAGCAGTCCCCTTCCATGGAAGGCATGGACTACGTGCAGGAAGTCTCCACTCCTAATGATTACCTTTGGGATTCCGAGTCCCGCCGCTTCACCCTGCCGAATGCGCTAACCGGCCACCTCGATACCTACTTCGAACTGCCGCCGATCAAGCACCGCATTGTCGCCTTCGACTTCGGCATCAAGTGGAACATCCTCCGCCGCCTGCGCCAGGCCGGCTTTGAGGTGGACGTGGTGAATTCCCGCACCTCCGCCGAGGCGGTCCTCGCCAGGAACCCGGACGGCATTTTCCTCTCGAACGGCCCGGGCGACCCGGCCGCGCTTGGCTACATCCACGAGGAGATCAAGAAGCTCATCGGCAAGAAGCCCGTCTTCGGTATCTGCCTCGGCAACCAGATCCTCGGCCACGTCTTCGGCGGCAAGACCTACAAGCTGAAATTCGGCCACCGCGGCGGAAACCAGCCCGTGAAGGACCTGCGCACCGGCCGGATCTCGATCACCTCGCAGAACCACGGCTTCGCCGTCGATCCCGACTCGCTGCCGTCGAATACGGAGGTGACCCACATCAACCTGAACGACGACACCGTCGAAGGCATCCGCCACAAGGACATGCCGGTGTTCTCCGTCCAGTATCACCCGGAAGCCGCTCCCGGCCCGCACGACGCGAGCTACTTCTTCGAGGAATTTGCGTCGCTGATCGACTCGACGAAGTAACTTGCCGCTCGCGAGACGGCCGGCACCCCATTAGATTGCACTCGTGAAAGAAGTTTCCCGTGACCCGGAAATCCTTGGCGGCACTCCTGTGTTCGCCGGGACCCGTGTGCCTGTGAAAACCTTGTTCGATCATCTGATGGGGGGGGACCGTCTTGACGAGTTTCTCGAAGACTTCCCGACCGTGACGGAAGCCCAAGCCCTGGCCGTCCTCAAGGCAGCCGAACTCAGCGTCGAAGCCGCCGCCTGATGGAGGACGCCGTGGTGATCGACGAATGCCTTCCCAAAAGGCTGGTGAGGCTGCCCCCCGGTCATCAGGTCTTCACCGTGCCACAACTCGGACTCGCCGGAGCGAAGAATGGCAAGCTGCTGCAGGCGCTTTCCGGTCGCTGCAGGGCTTTCATCACAGTCGATTCCAATCTCAGTTTTCAGCAAAATCTGCCGCGATTGCCCTTCGCGACCTTGATTCTTTCAGCAGCAAGCAATCGCATTGAGGACATCGCGCCTCTCGCCCCATCCATCCTGACCGTGCTCGGACTTGCCGTCCCGGGTTCGATTCATCACATCCCTTCCGCTTAAACTCCAGCCGCCCTAGCATGAATACCATCGTCACCGGTCTCCAGTGGGGAGACGAAGGCAAAGGCAAGATCGTCGATTACCTCACCGAAACCGCCGACGTCGTCGTGCGCGGCCAGGGCGGGAACAACGCCGGCCACACGGTCATCGCCAAGGGCACGAAGTATATCCTGAACCTGCTGCCCTCCGGCATCCTGTGGGATGGAAAGTTCAACATCATCGGCAATGGCGTCGTGGTCGATCCGGTCGGCCTTGTCGCGGAAATCGAGCGACTGGAAGCGCAGGGCGTCTCCATCACGCCGGACAAGCTGCTCATTTCCGACCGTGCCCACGTCGTGCTGCCGCTGCACAAGGAACTCGACGCGGCCCGCGAGGCAGCGCTCGGCGACCGCAAGATCGGCACCACCAAGCGCGGCATCGGCCCGACCTACGCCGACAAGGTGAACCGCTGCGGCCTGCGCATCGCCGACCTACTCAATGAGGAATACTTCCGCGAGATGGTGGGCCACCGCACCGCCGACGCGAATGAGCTGCTGTCGAAATTCGAGGGTCTCGAGACCTTCGACGCCGTTGCCCAGGCAGACCAGGTGCTCGCCGCCTTCGCCCGCCTGAAGCCCCACGTCACGAATACCATCCCGGTGCTCCACTCCGCGTGGAAGGCCGGGAAGACGATCCTCTTCGAAGGCGCGCAGGGGTCGCTGCTCGACATCGACTTCGGCACCTATCCCTTCGTCACCTCGTCGAATACGACCGCCGGTGGTTCCTGCACCGGCAGCGGCCTGCCGCCAAATGCGATCCAGCAGGTCATCGGCGTGTGCAAGGCCTACACCACCCGCGTCGGCTCCGGCCCCTTCCCTACCGTGGACGAGGGCCTGTCCGAGTATCTCCACGGCCTCGGCCGGGAATTCGGCGTGGTCTCCGGCCGCCCGCGCGGTTGCGGCTGGCTCGATGCCGTCCTGCTCCGCCACGGCTGCATGGTCAATGGCACCACCGGCCTCGCGGTCACGAATGTGGACGGCCTCGACAACTACGAGACGCTCCGCATCTGCACCGGCTACGACATCGACGGCACCATCCACGAGCTCCCGCCGGCGGACCGCCACGCATGGGACCGCGCCGTGCCGGTGTACGAGGAACTGCCCGGCTGGATGCAGGACACCACCGCGTGCACCAATTTCCTCGATCTGCCGGCGAATGCGAAGGCCTACCTCAAGCGCCTCAGCGAGCTGTGCGGCACGCCCGTGAAATTCGTCGGCGTCGGCCCGGACCGTGCTCAGACGCTGGTCGTCTGAAAATTCACCCCGGCTTCATGAAATCCGCGTCCCCCCTCCCCTCCTTTGGCCGCGACATGAGCGAGTCGTCCTCCATCCCCCGCCACATCGCCATCATCATGGATGGCAATGGCCGGTGGGCGAAAGAACGCGGCAAACCCCGCATCTCCGGTCACCGCGCCGGAGCCGAGTCCGTGCGCGAGTGCGTGGAGGGCTGCAAGCAACTCGGCGTCGAGTTCCTCACGCTCTACGCCTTCTCCTCCGAGAACTGGAACCGTCCCGCCGCGGAGATCACCGCCCTGATGGCCCTGCTCGAGCGCTTCCTGGAAGAAAAAGCCGGCGAGCTGATGGAGCAGAACGTGCGGCTGCAGGCCATCGGCCACCTCGAACGCCTGCCGGTGAGGACCCGCCGCAAGCTCGACAAGGCGATCGAGCGCACGTCAGGCAACACCTCTCTCACCCTCATCCTCGCGCTTTCCTACGGAGCCCGCGAGGAGATCGTGGAAGCCGCCCGCTCCCTCGCCGCCGACGCGGTGGCGGGGAAGATCGATCCCGCGAAGATCGACAATGCCACCTTCGCCTCCCGGCTCTACACGGCCGAGATCCCTGATCCCGACCTGCTCATTCGCACCTCGGGCGAGCTGCGCGTGTCAAATTTCCTCCTCTGGCAGATCAGCTACGCGGAAATTGTGATCTTCAAGAAATTCTGGCCCGACTTCCATCAGGCCGATCTGAACGAGGCCGTTGAGGAGTATTCCCGTCGCCACCGCCGCTTCGGTGGGCTGTAAGGTCAGCAAAATACGACCTCCGGCAGCATGGCCGCGACTCATGGTGAGCCCCCGGGACCTGTTTCGATGACTCCAAAGAGTGAGTCCGGAACAATGAGCGAACTTGGCTGAAGCCACCGCTGAAGGTGGGAAGGAAATTTCGGACAGAATTTCCGGAGGACCTTCGTAATCAGGACCTCCCTCCAGGGTGGCCTGCGCCCCGCTCGACCCCGCAACGGGCGGGCGGGGCGAGGGCGGCCCGATTTTTTCGGGAATTTTTTGGCGGTTTCTCCCACGCCAAAGCGCATTCATTGCTACGTCAGCATGCACTTTGCTCATCCTTTTATCAGGACGGGTAAGTCCCAAGTCCACGGTGAGACTGCTGCTTGACACCGCAAACCCTCGCATCAATGTTTGTCATTGTGCATACAAGACCCACAAAACCCTCGAAGCCCGGCTTTTTTGCGTGGGATTTAAACGGAACTAAACCCGAGCGGAAGTTACGACGTAAACACGTCGTGCACCAAAAACTCCAATTGCTCACTTCCTTCAGAAAAAAGGCCCATCCCAAGCGAGACTCGGGATTCGCCCTAGTGATCACACTTTCGCTGATGGTTCTGGTCACCATCTTGGCGGTGGGCCTCCTGAGCCTGACGTCCATCGAGCTGCGAAAAAGCAGCATCGGTGACGCCCGTGCCGCAGCCCGCGCCAATGCCCGCCTCGGTCTCATGATGGCGCTGTCCCAGCTCCAAAAGGACCTCGGCGACGACCGTCGCTCGACGGCCGATGCCTCCATCCTGGCTAGCAGCGCAAATCCAGCTGCCGTCGGCGTGTGGAATGGATGGTCCCCCGAGTTGGTGACGAAAACCACGGCTTCGTCCACCCCGAGGGTCGACTATGTGACGCCGAAGCAGCAGACCGGCTTCCGCTCATGGCTCGTCTCGCAGGCCGATCCACAAAAGACCCGGGAACTCCTCTGGCATGCCACCGCGCCTGCCGGCGACGTTGCCAAGCTCTTCACGCAGGACAGCAGCGGCTTCGAGCTCTTCGGAGAGAAGGTCCCGGTGGACAACGAAAAGACCCCCGGAAGCTTCGCCTGGGCCGTCAGCCAGGAAAACACCCGCGCCAAAATCAACATCGGTGCCGACAACAAGAACCGTCAGGAGCTGGCGGAGCAGCTTCACGCTCCTGCGCGCCCGAATCTGTCTCTCACCTCCTACATCAAGCACCCTGAAGACAACTGGGATCGTCGCCCCGCGACCATAGTGGACTTCCTTCAGGCTTCGCTCGATCCCGGCTATGGCGTGGACCGCGCTGATCTGGGCAAGGCACGCGCCCACTTCACCAGCTCGTCATACAGTCTCCTCACCAATCCCGTGAAGGGCGGACTCAAGGCTGACTTTTCGACCGGCTTTGAAATGACGGAAACGGAGTTCATCAAGACTGCCTGGCAGGATGGTGACGTCTCCATTCCAAATCCATTCCGCGGCGGTGGCCCTACCGAGTACAAGGGCCAGAAGCCCCTCTTCACCCCGGTGGCGAACAACGCCCAGGTGCAGGTGACCATGGATTTCCCACCGGCCTCGGTGAAACACAAGTATCAGGTGAACGGGGTCCCGACCTTCGACATGCTGCGGAATCACTACCGCAGCTACCGCCACCTCTACGGCTCCTCGGAGAAAGACCTCACCGCGTTCGAGCGCCCCTACGCGCACATCGCGACCCCGTCGTCCGAGATCGTCAGCGGCCGCCCCTTCGGCACCAAGACCCAGCCCTCGATCCAGCCGGTGCTGGACCGCATGAACCTGTTCTTCAGCGTCATGGCCAAGAACGATGGCACCCTCTGCCTTCTTCTCACTCCGCTGGTGACGGTGTGGAATCCATACAATGTCAGCATCGAGAGCGAAGGTATGGTCATCTACCCGTGGATCGACTTCGCGGTTTACTGGCCATGGCAGGTGAAGAGGGCGGATACGGGTGCCAACGAATCCCGGGGTTTCCACCTTTCCCGCTTCGTGGGTGAAGGTTACCAGAGCGCCGACGGCCAGTACCACGGCCGCTCCAGCCGTCCTTATTTCTACTTCCACCTGACCGAAACCGGTAGCCCGGTGGGATCCGGAACGAGCACGATCGGACAAAAGATCAAGTTTGCCCCCGGCGAAGTGAAGGTGTTCTGCCTCGCGGATGCGACACGGCGGGATCTCCAGCCGAATACTGCCGCAGCCTCGCGCACCTGGCGGATGCGCACCGTCACAAGCGCCAGCGACATCACCGCCTCCTTGAAAGGCGGCGTGATCCTCAACATGCGGAACTCGATCAATCACGCGGAAGACTTCAACTACCTGCTGAAGAATGGCGATCAGGTGATGTCGCAGACCGCCACGTTCGATCGCGACCAGTATCCGATGATCGTGAACATGGCCGACTCCTACCAGATCAAGAATCCCAGCCGGGAACTCATGGTCGAAGCTCGGCCGGCCAATGGTGCTCAGCAAGCTCTCCCCGCCGAAAGGAACCTGTATTTCTACACGCAGGTCCAATCGACCAAGAGCTACGCCGCGGGCAAGAACTCGATGAGCTACCCGACATTCGCCTTCAATGACATCAAGGAGAACCCTCGTCTGGTGGGTAGCTTGCTCACCTACCACCGCGTGGCGCAATCATTACCCGGCGTTGCAAATGCCGACCTGATGTTCACGACGAACCCGCGCCAAGCATTCGTGAATCACTACCTCAGCGGCACCCAGATGCAAAGCGGTCCTCACTACGAGACAATGATGCAGGGGGGCACGTCGCTGGCCGCTCTGGCGGTCCAGACGACTCCGACTGGAGCACAAGCCTACTACGGCCCGTCGCACAGCTCCAGCACCGGCTACTCCCACCTGCCCTTCTTCGAGATCCCACAGTCGCCTATGCTCTCGCTGGGAGCCCTCCAACATTGTGACCTTTCGGCCACTGCATTCGGCAATCCCAGCCAAGTCGGCAATTCGTGGGCATCCCCTTATCTTCCCGGGTCCAGTGTCGCCCGCCGGATGACGATGACCTCGGGTAGCGACCCCGTGGCCATCACTCCGACTGGACTGGGCGTCTATGACATGGCTTATCTGGCGAACGAGGCTCTCTTCGACGGTTTCTTCTTCTCCGGGGCGACTCCCGGGAAGGGCCAGCGGAAAGCCAGCAGCTCCGTCGGCCCCAACATCTGGAACGAGGATCTCATGTCCAGCAGCGAGTCCCTGGAGGACGTGCTCGGCGCCTTCTACAACGACCCGGCAGCCAAGCCGCTCCGTAATCCCCGCATGGCTCCGCACTACGGCGGCAAGACCGCGGACCAACTGAAGGTGAGCCTGAGCGCTCCCGCCGGTAGCGCCCGCATCGCGGGACACCTGATGGTGGACGGCGGCTTCAACATCAACTCGACCAGCGAGGACGCCTGGGCTGCCATGCTGTCGAGCCTCCGCGGAGCCGAACCGGTGGACAAGGAGCAGACCCCGCAATCCCGCTTCCGCCACATCGTGGACTCCGGCCCGGCGAAGATGGTGACCAATGATCCGTGGGCTGGCTTCCGCGCCCTCACCGATGCGGACATCAAGACCCTAGCCACCAATATCGTGGCCGAGGTGAAGCTGCGCGGTCCCTTCCTCTCGCTGGGTGAGTTCGTGAACCGCCGCATCGCGACGGATCGCACGATGAATATCTCCGGCGCGGTCCAGAGCGCGATCGACAAGACCGACCTGAACAAAAAGGTCACCTACCCGCGCTTCGACACCGCCGCCTATCCGAACCGGGAGAACCTCCCGAATCCGAATACCGGCACGAACACCCCGGGCTGGCTCAGCCAGGCCGACGTGCTGGGAGCGCTGGCACCCTTCATTACCTCGCGCTCGGATACCTTCGTGATCCGCTCGCAGGGCGAGGCCCGCGATGAAAAGGGCAACATCCTCGCGCAGGTCTGCCTGGAGGCCGTCGTCCAGCGTGTGCCGGAGTATGTCGATCCGAAGGATGACGCATCCACCCTGGTGGCCAATCTCCAGTCCGATGTGAACAAGAGCTTCGGCCGTCGCTTCGAGATCATCAGCGTGCGTGAACTCGCCCGCGTCCAGAGCGCCAGCGGCACCGACCCGCACTACAACTAAGTTCCATTCTTCCCGGGCGGCGGCGTTGACATCCCGCCGCCCGGGTAACACCTTGTTTACGTGAACTTCCGTCGTCTGTTTCTGGCCCTGCTTCTGGCCCCTGCACTATCCCACGCCGCCCCCTCCGTGCGGGTGCTGCCGTGGGACGAAGAGATCGCCCAACGCAAGCTCGCCTTGGTGAGCGGTGAAAACGTGGTCGAGATCACGCAACTTCATCCGTCAAAACGCAGTCCTTTCTTCCAGTTGAGGGGTGATGGCCCGTTCTTCGTCCGAGCCTTGGACAAAAAAGCCGCCGATGGCACGGCTGCCCAGCACTCCTTCACCATCGGCGCGAACGTCACCCATCCCCTGCTGATGCTGCTCCCGGATCCCAAGGATCCGGCGGGAATCCGCGCGGTCGTCTTCGATGACAATCCGGCAGGCTTCCGCTGGGGAACCTACCGCTTCCTGAATTCCACTCCGAAGGAGATGGAAGTCCGTCTGGAGAAGAAGGCCGTCCGCGTGCCCGTGGGGTGGAAGCCAGTGGACCTTGATATCGGCGGTGATAACCGTGGATTCAGTGCCCTCTTCATCATCCCCGGCAACACGAAGCCGCTCTACTCGGCGATCTGGGAATACGACAAGGAGATGCGCACGCTGTGCTTCCTGGTGCCCAGCGAGGACCCCCGCATCGGTCCCGTTGCCGTGAAGGCGATCCCCGAAGACCGCAAGTCTGCGGAAGACGCCCAGCCAAGAGGCGCCGCCGCATCTACTCCTAACTGAACGGCAGCTTCCTTCATATCATCCTGAAGCTTCCTCAACCCCCGCGGGCAACCTGCGGGGGTTGATTGTTTTTGGCGCAAGTTGGCGGCATCCGGTCAAATCCTCCGGGATTCGGCCCATTTTCATCGATTGGGTTGAACCATGGCAAATGGGCGCGTTTGATACGGATGCCATGAGCGCTCCCGTCCACCACGCCGAACTCCTCGCATGGGTCGAGGAAATGACCGCCCTCTGCCAGCCCGATGCCATCGAATGGTGCGATGGCTCGCAGGAAGAGTGGGACCGCCTCTGCCAGCTCCTCGTAGAGAAGGGCACCTTCACGAAGCTGAGTCCGGAGAAGCGCCCGAATTCCTTCCTCGCCCGCTCCACGTCATCAGACGTGGCCCGCGTGGAAGACCGCACCTTCATCTGCACCCGCCGCAAGGACCTCGCAGGGCCGACGAACCATTGGATGGAGCCATCCGAGATGAAATCGCTGCTGAAGGAGAAATTCACCGGCTCGATGAAGGGACGTACGATGTACGTCGTACCTTTCTGCATGGGCCCGCTGGATTCCCCGCTCGCGAAGATCGGCGTGCAGGTCACGGACAGCGCCTACGTGGCGGTGAATACCCGCATCATGGCCCACATGGGCAAGAAGGTGCTCGACCGGCTGGAGGCCGAGGCGAACGGGGAGCTTCCCCAGAAGCGGGACGGCCATGGCGTCTTCATCCCCTGCTTGCACTCGATCGGAGCCCCGCTGGAAGCCGGCCAGGCCGATGTCGCGTGGCCGTGCAATGAGGACAAATACATCGTCCACTTCCCCGAGACCCGCGAGATCTGGTCCTACGGCTCCGGCTACGGCGGCAATGCGCTGCTGGGAAAGAAGTGTCTCGCCCTGCGCATCGCGAGCAACATCGCCCGCGAGCACAATTGGATGGCAGAGCACATGCTCATCCTCGGCCTTGAGTCTCCAAAAGGGGAAAAGACCTACCTCACCGCCGCCTTCCCCTCCGCCTGCGGCAAGACCAACCTCGCCATGCTGGTGCCGCCGAAGACCTACTCGGACGCAGGATGGAAGACCACCATCGTGGGCGATGACATCGCCTGGCTGTGGCCGCATGCCGATGGCCGCCTGCATGCGATCAATCCCGAGACCGGCTACTTCGGCGTGGCTCCGGGCACCTCCTACGACACGAATCCGATCGCGATGGAGTCGATGAAGGAAAACACCATCTTCACCAATGTCGCCCTGACCGACGATGGCGACGTGTGGTGGGAAGGCCTCACGAAGGAAGCTCCCGCCCACCTCATCGACTGGCAGGGCCAGGACTGGACGCCCGGCTGCGGCAGGCCCGCGGCCCATGCGAATGCCCGCTTCACCGCCCCGGCGAAGCAGTGCCCGACCATCGATCCCCAGTGGCAGAATCCGGAGGGCGTGCCGATTTCCGCGATCATCTTCGGCGGCCGTCGTCCGAACACGATGCCGCTGGTCTATCAGGCTTTCAACTGGTCCCACGGCGTCTATGTCGGCGCGACGATGGGCTCGGAAGTCACCGCCGCGGCGATCGGCCTGAAGGCAGGCGTGCGCCGCGACCCCTTCGCCATGCTCCCCTTCATCGGCTACAATATGGCCGACTACTTCCACCACTGGCTCGACATGCGCCGCAAGGTGAACCACCTGCCGCGCTTCTTCCACGTGAATTGGTTCCGCAAGGACGCGGATGGCAAGTTCCTCTGGCCCGGCTTCGGCGAAAACATGCGCGTGCTGGAGTGGATCGTGAACCGCTGCCACGGCCGCATCCCCGGCCACGAGACGCAGATCGGCTGGACGCCGGATTGGGAGGACTTCCACACCGAGGGGCTGGAAGGCTTCGACGAGGAGAAATTCGACCAATGCATGGCCTTCGACGCCGACGAGTGGAAGGCCGAGATTCTCAGCCAGGGCGAGCTCTTCCTGAAGCTCTACGACTACCTGCCGAAGGAGATCGTGTTCCAGCGTGAATTGCTGGCGGCGAGGCTGAGCTGATGGCAGGCGGTGTCCCTATCAGCCGGAAGGAAGGCTTCGGGATCCACCGGGCACCACCATATCCGGCGCATCCCTGAAGTTCTGACTCCCCGCCCCTGCCACCTTGGTCTGCTCACGGCTGGCGCACTTGCAGCGTCAGCCGGTCTACCATGGATGGGCCAACAACCGACCGTCCCGGAAACTCAGGTCAAGAACGCCAGACCTCCTCAAAGATCAGGCCGGAAAGGCAAGCTTCCTGATATTGGTGATAAAAATCGTTCTCCGGATCACCCCGATCCGAGACGGTGTAAATCGACGTCCTCTTCCTGACCTGTGCCTTGAAGACACTTGCGTCCCCAATCTCGTCGGGCAAGAAGACATGCTCGAAGACTTGAACCACCGCAGTTCCTGCCTTCCGGTAATTTGAACGTTCAAGATCGAAGCACGGGTAGCTTGCCAAAGGATTCAGCACGAAGACCGGCCCGTATCCCTCGATCGTTCCGGGAAGAACCTCACCGGATTTTCCCAGGATCCCGCCTACCTTACTCATCCTCACTGCATCCCCGTAAACCAGACAGCCTAGCACGAGGTCGTGAAAGCCCCCTGCGCGGGTAGTGTCCGGTTCCCTCACTTGGAAGGCGCGCTCCTGATCGTCGAGCCTGCTCCATATCCCTTCAATCGGCTGGCCGTCGAAGAGACCCACCTTGTCGAAGAACGCCGGATCCTTCGGTAGAAGCGAGTAGCACCTATGGTCAGAGCGGATCAGAAATACTTTCATGATAGTCGGAAATGCCTCTCCCGGGATGAGGGGTGAGTGAAAACACGGACGAGAGCTGACCATGCAAACAGCAACATCACGTTGATGCAAGGAGTCACGGGTGACAGATCCGATCACCACAGAGTTCTGTTGCCGGAGGGTTCAAAGCCGCACCCGAAGCTGGACTATATCGCAAGACGTTCGTTGGAGCACCGCATTGACTGATCACATGGGCAAAGGATCATGGATGCTAGGGATCGGGTTACTGCTCGCCGGAAGACTCCACGCCGAACCGGTGGCGGTGACGCTGGACCCGACTGTCAGCCAGGGAAAGTGGGAGGGCTGGGGTGCTTCGTTGTGCTGGTGGGCGGCGGTTTTCGGCGATCGTACGGACCTGGCGGATGCGATGTTCACCACGCGGGAAGTGCGGGTGGAGGGCGAGGCGCTGCCGGGGCTCGGGCTGACGATCGCCCGCTACAATGCCGGTGCTTGCGCATGGCGGAAGATCGGCGAGCAGGAGATGCAGAAGTCCAAGATCATCCTCCCCTACCGCCAGATGCAGGGATTCTGGCTGGATGACCGCAGCAGCGACCCCGCTTCGGAGAGCTGGGATTGGTCGGTCGATGCGAAGCAGCGGAACATGCTGAAGCTCGCCAAGGAACGCGGTGCCACGCACTTCGAGCTCTTCTCGAATTCCCCGATGTGGTGGATGACCCGCAACGACAATCCCTCGGGCGGGCCGAAGCCGAGCGATGACAATCTTTCCCCGGAGCACGAGAGGAACTTCGCGATCTATCTCGCCGCCGTGGCGCGAAAGGCGAAGGACGACTGGGGCATCACCTTCACCACGGTCTCCCCTTTCAATGAGCCGGTGTCCGACTGGTGGTTCGCCGATTGCAAACAGGAGGGCTGCCATGTCTCGCCGGGACAACAGGCGCGCGTGCTGCCGATGGTGCGGGAGGAACTGGACAAGCGTGGCCTGGAGGACCTGCCCATCGCCGCCTCGGAGGAGACCTATTACGATCATGCGATCCGGACTTGGGAAAGCTTCGACGAAAAGACGCGCGACCTGATCGGCCAGGTAAATGTCCACGGCTATCAGGAGGCGAAGGGCGACCGGGCAAAGCTCCATCAGGTCGCACACCTGGAGGGCGGCAAGCGGCTGTGGAACTCCGAGTATGGCGACGGCGACCCCACCGGTCTGAACATGGCGCACAACCTTCATCGCGACCTCAAGGACCTGAAGCCCACCTCGTGGTCCTACTGGCAGCCCATCGACGGAGGCGGCTGGGGCCTGATCCCGGCAGACATGCAGCGGGGCCGCCTGCGCCGGCCAAACCCGAAGTGGCACGTGCTCGCCCAATACACCCGCCACATCCGGCCCGGAGCCACCATCCTGACCACCGGGGACGAGTCCGTGATCGCCGCACTCGATGAAAAGGAGCGCCGGGTCACGGTCATCTGCCTGAATGATGGCGAGACCGGGCGGGAATGGCGGATCGATCTTTCGAAGCTCGGGGCGCGGGGACAGCCCATCATCACCGGCTGGCAGACGGAGCCCATGGGGAAAAGCCGCTACCAGACCACCGGTAAGGTGAGCGTGGAAGGCGGACACTTCACCATGAGCTTGCCGAAGAAATCCGTCCAAACCGTGGTCATCGAGGGACTGGAGCGGTAAAACCGGACGGCGGACCTTTGGAGCCAGCCGCAAATCCCGGTATTGATCGCCCCGCGGTCCGTCGTATTCTTTGCCTCGCCGCATGGAAAACGAGCTGACCTCCCTCATCGCCTCCGATATCCTCGATACCGATCAAGCGATCACCCCGCAGAGCGACCTTTTCGCCGCGGGGCTGGATTCCATGGGCATCATGCAGCTCCTGCTCCTGATCGAGGACCGCTTCGGCGTGGAGATCGATCCCGCGGACCTCTCGCGGGACAACTTCTCCACCGCGGAAAAGATCGCCGCGCTGGTGGCAGAGAAAAAAGCGGCATCCTCTCGCTGAATGCCATCGAGCGGACAGACCCTTCCGCCTCTCGCTGCGACGTGCAGTGATGGCTTCCTCTTCGGGCTGGAAAGCCTGATGCGCCGCAGTGGCCAGGGCCACCACCTCGCGGCTACCGTGGTCGAGTGCGAGGGAGAGCCCGACCTCGCCGCCCTGCGACATGCCGCGGATGTGCTGGGCCATCGTTATCCCGTGCTGCATGCCCGCATCGCCCGCGGTGGTGACTTCATCGCACGCTGGAGATTGGACGAGGTGACACCGGCTCCGATCCCGCTGGAGGTCCACGGGATTTCCAAGGACGCCCTTCACCCGCTGATCGAAAGGCTGCTGAATGCGCGTGAGCCGGACGTGTGGAAAGCCGGGGCGAACCTGCGCTTCCACGTGGTGATCACCTCGCCCTCCACGTGGACGCTGGTGCTGATCTGGAGCCACTCGCTGCACGATGCCGTGGGGATCGACCGGCTGCTGCTGGAGATCGCCACGCCCGGGGACGATCGCACCCCGCGCAGCGGCGGAGTGGACTCCCCTGCCCCGGCCGAGCCGATGTCCACGCTCTACAAGAAGGCGCTCCCGATGATCGAGGAGATGCGGACTTTTCCCGCATGGCGGGTCCGCTCCTTTCACCGCAAGGGCGTGGATGCAGGGGAAAGCCAGGTAGCTGTCCATGCATTCGACCGCGATACCACGACCGTCATCCGGGCGAAGATGGCGGCGACCGCGGGTGAACTACTACTCCTGCCGTACTTCGCCAGCATCGCCGCACGCGCCGTGCAGTCGGTCATCGCCGCGCGCCACCCGGACGAGCAGGTGCCGGTGCTGCTCTCGCTCCCTGCCCAGCGCGCGGGCGAGCGCCCTCTCTTCCAGAATCACATGGGCGTTTACACGCTACTGCTGACCTCGGAGGACCTGGCTGAGCTGAAGCCCGCCACCCGCGCGCTCTACCGCAAGTCCGCGGACTTCATGCGGCGCAAGCTTCTCGCCTCGATGGACGCGCTGATGCGGATGATGGAGCGCTGCCCCTCCCGCTTCTACAATCTCCCGGCCTTCATGTATCTGAAGGGCGAGGTGTGCACGCTCTTCCATTCCCATACCGGCAGCTTCGCGCCAGGGCTCGCGATGCTGCATGGCAGCCGCGTGACGAATGGCTATCATGTCCCCTCGGTATGCTCGCCGCCGGGCGTCGGGATCTTCTTCTCGGAATACGAGGGCCAGCTCTCGATGACGCTGTCGTGGAAGGACGGCTGCCTTTCACCGCTGGAGCTGGAATTGATGAAACACAAACTCGCCGAAGACCTCGGAGTGCCTGTCCCGTGAACCTGATCGAGGAAATCGCCCGCCGTCATGATCCCGCCACGCTGGCTGTCGTCAGCGGAGATCGCCGCGTGACCTATGGCGACCTTTTCCGCCACGCGCGGGAAATCTCCGCGCGCATCCCTGCCATCGGACGCATCCCGCGCATCGGCCTTCAGTGCCCGAATGGCGTGTCCTACATCGTGCTCTCGATGGGCGTGCTGCTGGCGGGCGGATGCCTGGTGCCGCTCGCCGAGGAACTGACGGATGCGGAGCGCTCGGAGATCGTGGCGACCACCGCACTCGACTTCATCCTCGCGGCCGACGACCTGCCATGGCACGGGCCGGAGGAAGTTCTTCTCACGGCGGAAAGCGATGGCACGCCATGGACGCTGCACCGCTGCGCGCCGCTGACGCCCGAGTTTCCCGAGGATGGATTCCAGGCGCTGAACCCGGCTTTCATCCGCTTCAGTTCCGGCACCACCGGCACGAGCAAGGGCGTGGTGCTCTCCCACGAAACGCTGCTCGCCCGCATCACCGGCGCGAACGACGGCCTGTGCATCGGCACGCAGGACCGCGTGCTGTGGATGCTGCCGATGGCCCATCACTTCGCGGTCTCGATCGTGCTCTATCTCTACTTCGGCGCGACGACCGTGCTGGAGCACTCGGCCATGCGCGAGGACATCCTGGCGACGGCGGAGAAGCATGCCGCGACGGTGATCTACGGCTCGCCCTTCCACTTCGCGATGCTTTCCGGCGACAAGGGCGGCTTCATGTGGTCGTCGCTACGACTCGCGGTGGCCACGGCCGCGGCGCTGCCCGAGACGACGGCACGGGCATTCGAGCAACGCTTTCACAAGCCGCTGACCCAAGGTCTCGGCATCATCGAGGTGGGCCTGTCGGTATTGAATCTGGATGCCGCGAGCGAGAAACCGATGTCGCTCGGCAAGCCGATGCCCGCCTACGAGGTGGCGCTGCGCGACGATGAATTCCACGTGCGCGGCCCCGGGTTGTTAGACGCCTATCTCGTCCCGTGGAATCCTGACCCGCTCGACGACGGCTGGTTCGCCAGCGGGGATCTGGTGCGTCGCGACGAAGACGGCCACCTCTTCCTGATGGGTCGCAAGAAGTCTCTCATCAACGTCGCGGGAATGAAGGTCTTCCCCGAGGAGGTGGAGCGCGTGCTGAACGAGCATCCCGCCGTGACGCGCAGCCGGGTCCACGGTCGCGAGCACGCTCAAATGGGCCAGGTGCCCGTCGCGGACATTATCCCCGCCGACCCCGCGCTACCGCCGAAACCGGTCGATCTTCAGCGCCACTGCAAGGCGGTGCTTTCCACTTACAAGGTGCCGATGGTCTTCAAGATGGTGGAGACGCTGCCGCTGACGGCTTCGGGGAAACTGAAGCGGGTGAGCAGCGACGATTGATCCGGGGGGCACCGGCGTTATCTCACGGGTCCGCGTAGCTGCTGCTGGCCCGCGACGCGGTCGCCCACTGCTTTTTCCCGTCGCGGCCGACCACCTCCACGGCGTCGATCTCGTTCCAGCCGGGCACGCGGGTGGTGTCGAGGTACACCTTTACCGAACGGGCCCGGAGGTTTTCCTCCACGGGGAAGGCGGAGGAGACGAGTTCATCCGAGGCGGAGGGATCCATGGTCCCCTCCCAGACGGTGGCCTCGCGGCCATCGGAAAGCACCGCGACCACCTTGCTGATCGCGCCGGGGTTGTGACTTTCGATGACATTGATCTGCTGGAGATCGACGAAGCGGTCGTAGTCCACCTGCAGCCACTCCTCGCCCCCGTCGGGATCCTTCGACGCCCAGGCCGAGGGTAGGTCGCCGGGCTGATGGGTGTCCGGAGCCCCCACCGCCTGCTCATGCCCCCACCGGCGCTTTTCGCCTCCGGTCCAGTGCTCGATGGCGGTTTTCTGCTCCGGGATGAAAGCGGTGCTGGAATAGTCCGGCACAAAGGCCCCCGACTGCTCAAGTATGGGACGCCGCTCCCGGGCCTTGAGCTGCTGCTTCAGCTCGCCCAGCTCGGCACGGGCGCTGGCCAATTCTGCCGCGAGCATCTGCGGGGGGATTGCCTCCAGCGGCGGCAGCGGGCTGATGGCAGTGGCCAGCTTTCGAGCCGGAAGCTGGCGGCTCACCGGGACCTGTCGGCTCTCTGCCTCGGCGAGGCGCTGCTCAAGGTGCACCACCCGGAGCGCGAGGAAACCGGTGACGAGGGTGACTCCGGACAGCAGAAAGATCGGTAGCTTCTTCATGATCACCAAGGGGTTGAGACCGGGGAAAGGCGGCCTGTTTCCGAATCCGACACGCTGATCGCTTGATTCTTAGGCATCTGGTGCCGATTTTTCCAGCGTCCGCTCGACGCGGAGCCCATTTCGCCGGGACTGAATCCGGTCCGAAAAGCCCGGTTCCATGCCACTTTTGCCTTGCCAAGCCGGGGTCGGCCCCTAGTTTCGCCGCCCCATGCCACGCGTCTCAGGAAAAGCAAAGACTCGAAAGGCTGTTGCCAAGCGTTTCAAGGTGACAGGAACCGGTAAGGTTCTGCGCCGGAAGCAAGGCGCCCGGCACTTGCTCCAATGCAAGAACCGTAAGCGCAAGCGGGGCCTCACCAGCGCCGCCCTTGTCTCCGATGCCGACATCAAGAACGTGAAGGAAAACCTTCCGTTCCATTGAACTGCTGAAGCAACAAACCGCGCCCCCGTCCGCGCCTCGGACGGCCTCCATCGCAGCCTGACCCGCAAGGGTACCACCGGACAAGCGAGACTGCGGGAGGAAAGAATAACCAACGGCCTGTCCGACCAGAAAAGAAAACATGCCACGCGCCACCAACAGCCCGGCTTCACGTGCCCGCCGCAAGCGGGTGCTGCACCGCGCCAAGGGCTTCCGCGGATTCCGCTCGAAGCTCTTCCGTTACGCCAAGGACGCCGTCCGCAAGGCGATGACCTATGAGTATCGTGACCGTAAGAAGCGCAAGGGCCAGTTCCGCCGCTTGTGGATCCAGCGCATCAGCGCTGCCGTCCGCAACGAGGATCTGACCTACTCGCGCTTCATCGAAGGTCTCGCTGCCGCAGGCATCGAAGCCGACCGCAAGATCCTCGCCGACCTCGCCGTCAAGGACGCAGCCGCGTTCTCCGCGATCGTCGCCCAGGCCAAGGCCGCCCTCGAAAAGAAGGCTGCCGCCTGAGTTTGAAAGGACTCATCTGAAAGACGCCGCCCGGCCCCGTGCCGTGCGGCGTTTTTTGTTCATCGGGCCCGCTCTTCTTCCCCGGCAGATCCCTTGGCAAGCGATACGAGCCAGAACACCGCGAACCAGCCGACCACGAAGTGAGCCAAGGATACCTTCGTAATCGGTAGGAGGACCGCGGAACTGAGCAAAAGGAGGATGCAAAGCTCTTCCCACCAATTGCCCTCGCCTCTCGCGACAAAGCGGACAGCGCGGTAACCAAGGAAACAGAGAATAGGAAAAGTCACCAGCGCCCAAAGGCCGCCCCAGAGGACACCCATTAGAATGGTCGCAGGAAGGAGCAGGAACGCCTCCAAGGAGGCGAATTTCAAGGTGGCAAAGACAAGGCCGAGCCAGACGGCCAGCCATGCCAAGGCGGCGCGGGCGAATACCCCGCTCATCGCGCTGCCAAAGACATCGGCGGGATCGAGCTTCATCGATAACGCACTACCGGAAAAGCCCGGTCCATTCAAGGCGGCGCGTTGAAGGCCTCTCCGAGCACCTTCCAATCCTCCTCGCTCATCTCCCACTCCGAATACACGGAAATGCCGGCGTAGTGGGCGGGGACACCGTCTTCCAAGGCCGCATGGATGCCCCGGAGGGCATTCTCCAGATCCTCCACCCGCGGGTCGTGATAGCCGGTGCCCGCGTCGTCGTAGGCAGGCACGCCGAGCAGGACTTCCCTCCCCTCCGACCACGCCAGCACCTCATGGGTCCAGTCCACCATCAGCTTGCGGTAGGGCTTCTCCCACGTCAGCCCGGTGTCGTAGAGCATCGGCACGATCTGATCGACCCGCTTCGCAACCTCCCGGAAATAGGACTCTCCCCAGTGGACTTCGGGAAAGGGATGCCAGCGCGTCGGCGGAGGGTAGGCTGCGATCGACAGGATCTTCCCCGGCGGCATCGCCTTCCGCAGCTCTTCCAGAAGCAGCAGGAAGGACGGCTCACCATCCGGCATCGGCTCGATATTCACATGCAGTCCGGCGAGGCGGGGATGGCGGATGAGCAGTCCGACGGAGGTCTCGACGAACCGGGCCCGCCACTTCGGCGAAGAAGGATCAGCTGAGTCATCCTTCACCCCGCCAACCCATGGCATCACCCGGAAGCCCTCGAATCCGTCCAGAAAGCGCTCGGTCTGTGCGTCATCGACCGCCGCAATCGCTCCATCATATTCGCAGGGGCAGAGGTGTGGGAAAACGTCGCGGATGCCGTGGCGCTCCAGCTTTCCGCGCAGCGCCGCGATCTTGCCGGCGTCGCGGAAATTTGAGGCATCCCTCTCCGTCTCCTTGAACCACCCGTCGTCGCCCATCCAGCCGTGCTGGAGCCAGATGCCATTCCGCCGCAGGTCATGCCGGCCGTCCGTGATCCGCTCGCCCGGCGTCCAGCACAGGTAGCCAAACCCGAAGATACCCAGGATGGCAGCGAGCAGGAGCAGGGTCCGCCATGGAGGTCGCTTGAGCCGCTGCCAGAGAGTCATTCGGGAAGCCTAGCGGCACGGACTGGTCGCGGCAAGATACAGCATCGTCCCCCTCAGCAAAGCCGCACCATGTCCTTCACGAACTGACCCCAGAGGAACATGAGGCCGCGGAAGGAATACTCGAAGTGGCCGCTGCCGGTATCGCGGATGATCCCGGCCTCGAGATTGTAGCGGATCTGGAATTTCATCTCCTCCTCGATGGCATGCTCGATCTCGTCGGGATCCGGCATCACCAGCGAGTCCACCGGGACCTTCGCACGCTTCAGGAACTCGTGATGGTCGCGCAGGATGTGATGAAAGCAATTCCGTTCGCAGGGCACGTGGTTCCAGCGCATCTGCGGCGGGCACTTCAGCGTTGGGGAAAAGGGGAAATTCGTCGTGCGCCAGATCCGGCCGGACTCGTCCCGGGAGGTCACGGAGATGAAGGCGAAGGCGACATCCCCTTGCTCACAGAGGCAGACGGCGCTCACGGCCTTCTCCTCCGGATGCCAAAAAAGGCGGAAGAATTGCTTCATCCCGCCCCATTCCCAGCCGCAATCGTCCACATGCTCGAAGCCTGCATCCTCCATGGCTCCGGCCGCCTCGACCGCATTCGGAAAGAACGAGGGATCTGGCACCTCACGGCTGCGCAGGCGGTTTTCCAGCGGCAGACGCATGCGCCGGATGCGGGTGAGCAGCTCGATCCATGGCAGGAAAAACCATAGCGCCACCCCCGCCACGCCCCACCAGAGGCAATCCGTCAGGAAGTAGAGGGCCAGGAAGCTGGCGACCAGAAAGACCAGCGCTCCGAGCTTTCGCCACATCGCCCTCCGCGCCGATCGCAATCCGACGGCGAGGACGAAGAGTCCGAGGACAATGAGGCAGGAACGCATGAATGAGTGATGGGAGGGCGGAAACGAAGCCTCCCACGCTGATACGTCAAGGAAGACATCGCGGGTCAGATGACTGCCGCCCCGAACTTTTCCGCGTGATACCCGCGGCTGTCCAGCGATTCGTCCGCGATTCCCGGGCCGGGCAGCCATCTTTCCCCCGCCTTGCCAGCCGGAAAAACAACCGGAAAATGAAGCGGCCCCGGCGGAGAGTCTCCACCGGGGCCGCCCCTACTTTAACCATCCAATCAGCCTGAAAGGGTCATGGATTCTCCTTCACATCCATGCGGAAGAACTTGCCGCCGGCGTCGATGGTCAGGCGCCAGACGTAGAACATCGCATCATTCGTGATGCCCGCATTGAGGCGGCCATCGCCACGGCTGACCACCTGGCCCGCCGCATTCAGCATCCTCACGTCGGACGACTGGAAGTCGTTGTCGTTGGCGACGAAGAGGAAGAAGTCATTGGCCTGCTCGGTGGAGAGGTCCGGGACGAGCGCCATGCCTTCGATCTTCTCGTTGAGGGTGTTCGAGTTGGCCGGGATGGTGGTGTTCATGCCGAATTTCGCGAGGTCGTCCTGCTGGAGCATGTTGATCACCTCCGCCGTGGCGGCTGCCTTCACGCCCTCCGCCAGGACACCGCCAGGGCTGACCGCCTGGCCGGCATTGTCATACTGGCCGAGAATATTGGTCGCCGAAGCAAAGTCCACGAGCTGCACCGACTTGAAGGTGATCGGCACCAGTGTCCCCTTGCCCAGTCCATTGCCATCGCGCGGCAGCATCAGGAAGGAATTCGGCCCGAGCGCGACGATCTCCGACTGGGCGGCGGTGCCGGTCAGCGAAGACGGTGACGTGCTGGGATCGAGGTCGATCTGCGGCAGGCGGACGATGTATTCGCCGATAGCCACCGGATTCTCGCGGTTCCCACCGGCGATGTCATAGACATACAGGCGGGCGTGATTCCGGGTCTGCTGGGCGGACCCTGCGGTGTCCTGCACGGTGGCGCTTTGCAGCATGGCGAAGAGGCGGGTGCCATCGGGAGTCACGGACATGCCTTCCAGGCCCTGGTTGTTGCGGCGACCGTTGGCCGGAGCTCCAATCGAGTCGAATTTCAGACCGCCGGTCGCATTGTGCGGCTGGGCGGCACCGGGGAGCTGGGTCAGGCCGGTGATCTTCTTCGTCGCGTCAAAGCGGGCGATGTAGGTGCCATACTCGTCCGAGACATAGCCGGAGCCGTCCGGGAAGAGGTGGATGGCCTCCGCATCGAAGGAGAGCAGGCTTTCCTGCGCGCCGCCCTCGCCATTCGCCGCCGTGGCGAGACCCACGGTCTGGCCAAAGAGCGTGCCGGTGCGGGCACCGACGACTCCGGCCACCGTATCGGGATTGAGGCCGGTGGTGAATTTCACCTTCGCACCATCCTGATAAGTGAACTTCGTGGAGTCCACATAATCAGCCATCACCTGCGTCTGGGCGACCGGGGTGGTGCCGTAGTACGGGCTGAAGGTGAAGTCCACCTCGTGGAGACGTGCCGCGTAGTTCGACGTGCCGTCGCCGTAGCCGCGGTCCGGCAGGACGTGGAAGATACCGCTGAACTGGCTGCCATCGTAGGCCCAGTCCGTGATGAAGAGGCCGGACGAAGCGCCCTGCGTCTCGCCGAACTTGTCCACGTTTTCACCGCTCATGCGACCGACGCCGACGAGGCCCTCATTGACCACGCGCACGCCACCGAGGGTGGCACCGATCGGGTCCGAGGCATTTGCCACCAGATAGCCCGCGGACGGGCTCGGCTGGGACGGGCCAGTGCCGGGCAGATCGTAGGTCACGGTGGTCTCGTCGCCATTCACCACGGAGCTGGCCACGGTGTAGTCGAGGCCGAGGATCGCCGGGGTCCAGCCCTGCAGGTCGCCGGACACCTGAAGCTCGCCATTCAAGCCAAAGGCATTCGTCAGGCGGGTGTAGCCGAGTTGCAGGCCGCCGCCATTTGCGAAGACCTTTGGCAGATTCGCCAGGTCAGCACCGCTGTTCGGGCTCTGGTTGAAGAAGAACTCCATGCCATCGGTGTAGCCGTCATTGTCGGAATCGAGGTCCATGCCGAGCGACGTGTAGCCGTTGGCAGCAAGCCATGAGGCAAAGCTGCTGTCGGCAATGGCGACCGTCGCGGAATCCGGAGTGCCCACATCGTAGCTGCCCGTGTCGAAGAGCGTCAGCGTGAGGGATTCACTACCCTCCACCAGCGAATCCGCGACCGGGGTGATGGTGATATCGACGAAGGACTGGCCCGCGGGGATGACGGCAGACGTGCCGATCGCCGGGGTGAAGTCGGCGGCGCTTGCCGTGCCGGTGACCGTGAAGTTCGCCGTCAGCGGAGCACTGGTCGCACCGGTGCGGGAGACGCGGAAGGTGCCGGAGTCAGGACCGTCCTCCGAGGCCGTGGCATCGGTGGCGGTGATGCTGATGGTGGGCATGCCGCTGCCGATGGTGCCGGGCGAGCCGATGAGCGTGCCGCTCGTGGTGGCATTCACCATGTCCGTCACGCTGTAGGCACCGTTCACGCCGACGCTGCTCAGCGTCGAAATGGTGGCGTTGTTCGCACCCGCCGCATTGTCGAAGGTGCGGAACGGTCCCGGGACGGCCGGGGCATTCGCACCGAAGACGACGTTCGCCTGGATGTTTCCGGCGCTGTCGAACAGGTTGATCGCATCGCCACCCGTGCTGAGGCCGACGCCCGAACCCACATAGGTGCCGAACTGGAGACCCGCCGGGGCATTGCCGCCGAACCACACGTTGATGAAGTCGGTGGTCTTGTTCGCCACTTCGAGGAAGATCACCGACTCGCCTGGGGCGATGGAGGTGATGCCGACCAGCGGGACCGAGGTGCTGAGATTTGGCGCGCTGTCATCCATGCGCCAGTTCGTGATGTCCGCGGTGGCGGTGCCGATGTTCGTGACCTCGAACCAGTCCGCGGCCACGGTGCTGTTCCCGCTCGACCAAGATGCGACCTCGGTGATGACGAGCGTCGGCGTGCCGGTAGGCGGAGGCGTGATGGTGAGCGTGTAGTTCACCGAAGCGTCCGGCGTGTTGCCGACGCTGGTGTCGTCCACCTCGACCGAGACACTGAAGGTCGGCTTCGTGAGATGGTTCAGGGTGGTGCCCGCCTTCAGGAACAGGGCATTGCCCGTGATCTGGAAGAAAGCGGCATCCGCGCCGGTCACGGTCAGGCCATTGGTGCCCAGACCGTCATCCGTCACGAGAATGTCGGCAACCTTGATGGCGCTCGCGGTCACGGTGTTCTCGGCGAGCGAGGTCACCGAGTTGTTCAGCGCGATCGAGGTCGGTGCCTGATTGATCGCCTCGCTCGGAGCGAAGACCCACACTTGCGGGAAGGCACTGGTGCCGCCGCCATTCTCGCTGACCACGTAGAGGCGGCCGGTGCGGTCCATGGTGACGCCTTCATGCGTCTGGTCCTGGATGGAGATGTTCCCGGCATCGGCCACCAGCGTCAGCGAGTTCGCGACTGAACCGGCGCGGTCCACGTTCACGATCTTCGCGGACTCCTGGCTGATGATGAGCATGTTCCCCGCCTGAGGCTGACCCGCCATCGACGGCAGGTTCGAGAAGGCGAAGACGTCGGACATGTCCAGCGTGCCTGCGAGTGCGGGGTCAAACAGGTTCACCGAGTTCACCGTGGTCGGCGATCCGTTCGATGCGGTGAGCGTATCGAAGTTGATCGTCGCCTGGAAGATCGCCATCGGGCCGGACTCCTTCACGAAGAGGAAGCCGTTCGTCTGCGGATCGTAGGAGAGACCTTCCAAGCCGATGTTCCCAATGGTGGTGCCCAGCTTCATCGTCCGCGTGGCGGAGCGGGCGAGCGTGGTGCCCGGGACGTAGGTGAACTTCACCGCCTGGCGATCGCGCTCCTCGGTGAAGACGAACTCTCCATTGCCGATGTAGGTGATGCCTTCCGGATCGTAGAATTCGGTGCCCTGCGAGCTGGCGCCGGCCCCGAGGGTCATGGTGTCCACCAGCTTGCCGGTCTTCGTGACTTGGGTGACCGACTGGCCGCCGTCGCCGATGACGAAGAGCGTGTCGGTGTCCCAATTGTAAGCCACGCCGGAAGCTTCCTCAGCGAGGAGGTTGCCCGCCGGGGCGGTGTCACGCGATGGGTGCGGGAGATTGTGGCGACCGACGCGGAGGTAGGTGGAAAGATCCACCGAAGTCACGGCCGGAGCGATCGACACCAGGGCCGACGAGCTATCGACATGGGTGCTGCCATTCGAGACGCGAGCCCAGAAGCTCGTGTCCGTGGTGAGCGCCGGCGTGACGAAGACACGCGAGGTGGCTCCGCTGACAGGATTCGAAACATCGCCGCTCGCACCGCGATACCACTGGATGGTCGGCGCGGGGCTGCCCGTGGCATTGACGAGCAGCGTGGTGACTCCGCCGCTGGTGATGGAGGTGCCTTCCGGCTGCAGCGCGATGGTCGGCGGGATGATGTCGTCATTCAGGATGGTTCCGATCCCGGTGCCCGTGCCGATGAGCGTGGTGCCGGTGGCATTCACCACATTGGAGAGCGTGACGATGACGGTTTCATCCGGCTCACCAACCGTGTCACCATGGACGGTGATATTGATGGGCTGCGTGGCGGCACCACCTGCCGTGAAGGTCAGCGTGCCGGAGGCGAGCGTGAAGTCGCTGGAGTCGGCAGTGCCACCCGTGACCGCATAGGCGACGGTGAAGGCGCTGGCCGTATCCGAGCGCGTGACATCCAGCGCGAGCGTGGAGGTGCCGCTATTGCCCTCGGTGATCGAGGCGCTCGCGATGCTGACGGTGCCAGCTCCGGCGATGCCTTCGGTGATGCCCGGCGATCCGGTATCCGTGCCGACCGCAGCGGTGAAGCTGCCGTAATTCGTACCCGTGGCCGCGGTGTAGCGCGGGGTGGCAGTGCCGGACGTGGGCACCCAGATCACGGTCTGCGATTCCGTGCCGCCCGCCGCGACGCCCGCGTGGCCGGGGTCGGCGACGTCGGTCGGATTGGCCGGATTCTCGCTGACCGATGGAGTACCGTCTTCCTTCGTGAAGCCGCCCACGCCGTAGCTGAAGTAGAAGAGCTCGTTCTGCTGGGCATCGAAGAAGGAGATGCCGTCGCCCTTGCCAAGGCCCGGTGCGCCGGTGGTCTGGAAGACCTGCACGCCATCCGGGATACCCCACCAGGCGCGGAAGTCGGCGACCGGCATGACCGTGAAGATCACCGATTCACCCGCGGCGATGGTCGCGCCGTTCGGCAGCTTGTAGGCAGCGGCGGAAGCACCGGAACGGCCGCTGTCGTGCCAACTGTAGCCGCTGATGTCCTTCGTGACGGTGCCGATATTCGTCAGCTCCCAGAAGTCCTCGGCATTCGCCGGGCTGGTGGCGGACGGACTGGAGTGGACCTCCGTGAGCATGAAGCTGCGATCCAGCACGTCGCCATCGTCCTGCACCGTCAGGCCGACGGTCGGCGAGGTCGCATTGGTCGCGGTGGCGGTGATGGTCACCGCCTTGTCGCCATCGGGGAAGCTGTCATTGACCGCCGTGATCGGGAAGGTGGCGGAGGTCTGGTTCGCGAGGATCGTCACCGTGGATGGCACGGTCGCCTCGGTGGTGTCGCTGGAGGAAAGATTCACCACCAGGTCGCTCGCCGTCGCCGTGGCGCGGCTGACGGTACCCGTGGAGGCGGGATTCGCGGCGCTCTCAGAGAAAGTCGCAGGAACGGCGGAAAGCGAGAGCGTGACGGATGGACCGCCACCGGTAGTGATGCCCGTGACACCCGGCGAGCCGACATTCAGGCCGCCCGAGGCATTCGCATAGGCACCATGCGCACCAACGGTGGCCGCGGTGTAGCGACGTCCGGAACCGGTGCCGAACCCGGGATCGAGGATCGCCGACTGCGAAGCGACACCACCAGCCGAGGCACCGGCATGGCCACCCTGCGACCCGCTGCCATCGGCGCGCGTGAATTGGCTCGCCGCATACGAGAACGTGAAGATGAGCGCGTCGCTGCTGTCGTAGAGACGCACCGAGTCATTCTGGCCGAGGCCGGGGCCGCCGACGAATTTCTGGACGCCCGGGTGAGGACCCCATGCCGCTTCCCAAGTTGCCGACGTCGCAGCATTCGAGATGAAGATGACCGACTCGCCCGCAGCGATCGTCGTGCCCGCGGGAAGCACTTGGACGGCAGGTGCAGGAAGGGACTGCCCGCTGTCGATCCACTTCCAGCCGCCGATGTCCTGGCTGGTGGTTCCGACATTGGTGAGTTCCCAGAAGTCACCGCCGGCGGCGTCCGAGTTGATCTCGGTAAGGACAAGCTGGGCGTGGAGAGGATCCAGGGAGGCCGCCAGCGCAAGGAGGGCGGGATAGAGGACACGTGGAGGTTTCATGCTGTCTAGGCGACTCGTGCCGTCTATCCGTTCCTCGCGTGGCGTCTTGCACACTTTTGTGTCGATGCCGACACGTGCCCGCCCGGCCACATTCGCGGCTGACAGGGCGGCGGGGGTAGCTCACCCTCTGCGAGTCATGGCCATCGAGCACTACGAATCCTTTTCCCCGCAGATTCATCCATCCGCCTTCGTCGCGGGCAGCGCCGATGTGATCGGCCGCGTCACTTTGGGCGAGGAAAGCAGCGTCTGGTACAACTCGACCCTGCGCGGGGACATCAATGAAATCGTGATCGGCCCGCGCTCGAACGTGCAGGACAATGCGGTGATCCACCTGGCCGACGACTACGGCTGCTACGTCGGCGAACTCGTCACGGTGGGCCACTCCGCCATCCTGCATGCCTGCACGGTGAAGGATGAAGTGCTGATTGGGATGGGAGCGATCGTGCTGGATGGCGCGGTGATCGGCGAGCGCTCGATCATCGGCGCAGGTGCACTCGTCATCGGCGGCACGGTCATCCCGCCGGGCTCGCTGGTGCTGGGCTCCCCTGCAAAGGTGGTGCGCACGCTATCGCTCGACGAGCAGTCGAAGGTGAAGGGCTGGGCGGAGAAGTACGTCGTGCAGTCCCGAAAGTATCTCGCCCGGTGACGTCATCTGCGCACCCAGCATCACAGCAACTCCATCTGCTCCTTCTCCTCGGGATCGCGGAAGCGCACTCCCACGCCTAACAACCGCACCGGCTTCCCCCCGCCCCGCTGCCACGCCTCCTCCAGCAGCGTGCCAAAGATTTCCGTATCCAGAATGCCGTGCGCCTTCTCCGCAGTCGTGCGCGTGAAGTCGGCGAACTTCATCTTCACCACCAGCGAGCGGATCTCGCGGTCCTCGTGACGAACGAGATCTCCTGTCAATTCATCGAGCATCACATGCATTGGTGGACGCAGGTCCTCGAGTGAGGTCAGATTTTCGCGAAAGGTATTCTCGGTGCTGATCGACTTGCGGATGCGCTCGGTCTCCACCTCGCGGTGATCGATGCCGCGGCTGAGTTCCCATAGCTCCAGCCCCCATTTTCCGAAGCGCCGCGACATCTCGATCTTGTCGAAGCGCTGGAGGTCGCCACACGTCTTCACGCCGAGGCGCTCCAGCTTTTCCCGCATCTTTCCGCCGACTCCCCACAGCTTGCCGACGGGTAGCGAGTGCATGAAGGCATTCACCTCCTGCGGACGAATCTCGTGCTGGCCGTCCGGCTTGTTCCAATCGCTGGCGATCTTCGCGATGAGCTTGTTCGGCCCGATGCCTGCCGAAGCTGTTAGACCCAGCTCCTCGCGGATCTGCGTGCGGATCTCCCGGGCCACCGACTCCGCGGAGGAATTCAGATGCGAGAGGTCGAGGTAGGCTTCATCGAGCGACAGCGGCTCGATCTTCTCCGTGAAGCGCCCGAAGATCGCACGCACGTGCGCGCTGACGCTGCGGTAGAGATCGAAGCGCACCGGCACGATGATGAGCTGCGGGCAAAGTTGCAGCGCTTTGAATACCGGCATGGCGGAACGGCAGCCGAACTTTCGCGCCTCGTAGTTCGCCGTGGTCAGCACACCGCGGTGCGTGCTACCGCCCACGCCGACAGGCTTGCCACGCAGCGCGGGATTCTCCCGCTCCTCGATCGCCGCGTAGAAGCAATCCATGTCGATGTGGACGATCTTTCGCATGCGACCGCGGGAGCAAACGACGGGGAGCGGCGTTGCGCAAGTGGCGTTGAAGAGCGCGTCCGAGTTGACACTGCTCACGCCTTCTTCGGCACGGCCTTCACCGCGCCGACGGAAATCCCGCCATCCACCAGCAGCGTCTGGCCGGTCATGTAGGCGCTGGCGTCCGAAGCGAGGAAAACGAGCGTGCCATCGAGATCGCCGGGCGCACCGGGCCGCTTCAGCGGAATGCGGTCCGTGAGATAATCCACCCACCCGGTATCCTCATACATCACCGCATTTTGAGCCGTCTTGAACCACCCGGGAGCGAGGCAATTCACGGTGATGCCATGCTGCCCCCAATCGTCCGCCAGGCTCATCGTGAGCTGCTTCACGCCACCGCGGCTCGCGCAATAAGGCGCGAGGCCCGAGTAACCATTTACGCAGGTGACCGAGCCGATATTGATGATGCGGCCGTAGCCACGTCCTACCATCCGGCGGGCGATCGCTTGCGCGGTGAAAAAGACCCCGCGGAGATTCGTGTCGAGGATCAGGTTCCAATCATCCCACGTCACCTCGAGCGCGGGCTTGCGGACATTGCAGCCGGCGTTGTTCACGAGGATGTCGAGATGGCCCGCAGCGGACCATGCGGCTTCCGCGGCTGCCTCGATGCTGTCCTGCTCGCGCACATCGAGCACGATCGGCCAAGCCTTCCGACCCAGCGCCTCGATCTCCGCGACGGTGTCATCCAACGAGGACAGGGTGCGGCTCGTCACGACGACGTCGGCGCCAGAACGCGCGAGGGCAAGGGCGAAGCCTTTGCCAAGCCCGCGGCTGGCTCCGGTGACGAGAGCGGTCTTTCCTGTGAGGTCGAAGGGGTTCATTCAGTTGTAACGTTGGATCACCCAGCGGCGCATGTGGGCGTCGATTTGCCCCACGATCTCGCGGAGCTTTTGCTGATGATCGGAAATAGGAAGCGACTCGTCTCCATCTTCAAAGGCTCGGAACTTTTCCATCGCCACCTCGTTCGCCTCGTTGGAGCAGGAAAAACAGAGATACCGTTGGGCCCCACCTGCTTCTCCGGAGATACACGACAAGTTGTCCGTCATCACTGCCTGCGCCCCGCAGTGATGACAGCGCCCCGCCTTCAGATCCGCCATGAGCCCCTTCGCCGGACCGGAAAGCGCGGCTTCATGGCAGTCCTTGCAGAAATGCTGCGACGTCTTCACCCCCGAGACGATGGTGGTGAAAAAGAACCGGGCAGGCTTTCCTCCACAGCTCTCGCATTCCGGCTGGCCAATGGAATCCATGGTCACAGCTCGCCCGCTGCCGCCCCCCCGTCAATGACGAGCACCTTCAGCGCGCCGGGGGACTTGGCTTTCTCGAAGGCAGTGACGCCATCTTCCAGCGACACGCTCGCGGAAATCAGCGGCTTCACGCGGATGTCTCCGGAAGCGATGGCATCCAACGCTTCGGGATATTCGCCCGCGATGGCGCAGGTGCCCACGACATCGAGCTCGCGCGTGACGACGATCTGCAGGGGCAGCGGGACGACCGGGGAAAGATTCCCCACGAGAACGACGCGGCCGCCCTTTCTCACGGAGCGGATCGCGAGATCCACGGTCGGCGCGGCGCCCACGACTTCCATTGCAAGGTCCACCTCGGGCACGGGCGCGCTGCCACTGAGGATGGCCTCGTCTGCACCGAGTTCCCTCGCCAGCGTCAGACGGCCCTCATCCAGGTCCACGGCGATGATCCTGGCAGCACCCGCACGCCTCAGCGCCTGGATGACGAGCAGACCGATGAGGCCCGCACCTACGACGAGCGCCGTACTTCCCGCAACATCCCCCGCCCGCTTCACGGCGTGGAGGGCCACCCCCACCGGTTCGGCGAAGGCAGCCTCCTCGTAGGAAAGCGCGTCCGGCAGGCGGTGGACGATGCGCTGCGGCACCGTGACGAATTCCGCAAAGGCCCCGTCACGGCGGAACTCCGCACACGCGACGCCCACCACCTGGCGGGCATCGCAGAGATTCACGCGGCCCTCGCGGCAGTAGCCGCACTCGCCGCACCAAACGGTGGAGTCGAAGGTGACGCGATCCCCGGGCCGCCAGCCCGTCACGCCCTCACCTACTACATCCACCGTACCACTGGCCTCGTGGCCCATCACCAGCGGCGGGATGCGCCGTCCGCTGCTGCCGTCCATGCCGTGCAGGTCGCTGCCGCAGATGCCGCAGGCTTTCACGCGCAGGCGGACCTCACCCGGCCCGGGCATGGGCGCGGGCAGATCCACCACGGCGAGCGTGGACGGGGCCACGAGTTGCAGCGCTTTCATTGGCTGATCTTTTCGAGATCGCGCACTTCCACGCGTGCCCACCAAGGCTTGAAGCTGTCGATGAAGACGTGGTGATCCGGGTCTTCCTGATAGGCGTCCTGCGCGGCCACGGACTCGAAGGTCATCGTGAGCGCGTAGTCCCAGGACTGGTCCACCACCGGGCGCTCCATCACCTTCGCCGGGATGGCCCAGAAGCCGCCGACCAGGCCCTTCAGCGTGAAGAGGCTCGATAGCCCCGCCTCGAAGGCCTTGCGGTCCGCCTCGTTCTTGTGCTCGTCCTTCAGCCAGAAATACACGTGGTGTTCCATATCCCCGCCCGTTTAGCCCCGCCGGACCGCGGCGGCAAGGGCCGCGGGTGTCTGCACCAGCGCGTGCGTCAAAGATCGACCGAGACGGAGAGATCCGGCCCCAGATTCTCGATCGCCGCGACCAGTGCGCCGGGAGCGCTGCCAGCGGCCAGGGAGACCACGCCCTTCGCATGGAAAATCGGATGGCCGGCCATCGGCGCGCTCTCCAGCGAGGTCGAGAGATCCTCCACGTTTCCGCCTGCACCGGCGATGGCGGCGGAAAGCGAGCGGATGATGCCGGGTCGGTCATTCCCCACCACATCCAGCGTCAGCGTCTCGCGCTTCTCGGCCGGGGCGGCGGCCTCGCGCTTCGCCTGCACGGAGATCCCCTCGGACTCCAGCGCGGACAGGGCGGCCAGTAGCGCATCGCACTCCGCCTCCGCGCACTCCACCCGCAGGATGCCTGCGAATTGTCCCGCGAGACGCGCCATGCGGCTCTCCTGCCAGCTCCCGCCATGCGCGGCGATGGTCTCGGAAAGGGCGCGGACGAGGCCGGGGCGATCGGCGGCGAGAACGGTCATCACGATGGAGGCAGGCATGACCCCAATTGAGCATTGACCTTCCACTCCCGTCATCTGATTTTTTAGAATTGCGGCAAATTATTTAAGAAAAAATGATCATTGACCCCTTTTGGATCAAGGTGTTAGACCTACCCCCAATCGGTTCACCCCCCATATGATTTTACCCGATAGCCTCGCACCCTTTCCCGTTCCGAAACGGGACGACGATCCCGGCTCGTCACGCCCGGAGATCGAGGACTTCGTGACAGCAGTGGACGTGCGGAAGGTCCTGCTGGGCACCTCGGGCGAGCTTCCGGTGGAAGTGCTCACCGCCGATGATTTCGACTCCTTCGCCGGCCGTCCGGACGTGCATCTCCCCCACTCGTCCCGGTCCCCTTTCGGCTCCGGGCGTCAGGTCGAGCTGCGGGTGCCGGATCTCCAGATCGAGCCGCAGACCATTCATCCCGCCTTCGATGTCCTGCCGCCATCGGTCACCCGCCGCGCCGCACCGCCGAAGGCCGCGCCGACCATCGACTGCGAGTCGAACTACGGCCGCGGACGCACCGGGGAACGCTGGTGGGTCATCGGCATGGGCCTCGCCGTCGCCGCCATCCTCATGTCCGGCACCCTGGTGGACTTCATTTCCCGCGAGGCCGTCCGCCGCGGCGGAGCGGAGGCCCCGGCGAAGCCCGCCCCCGCGCCATCCGATGATTCCGCACAATCCTCTGGAAAGCAGTCGGATGCGGAGATCGCAGCAGCCTCAAGCAAGGAAGCCGCGCAGAATATCGAATGATCCCGTGTGAATTGATCGCACGGGAAGCTTTACAAGCCGGGGCCGATTGCTACTTTCCCGGCCCCAGCCGCAAAAAGGAGAGATGGCTGAGCTCGGTTTAAGGCACTCGACTCGAAATCGAACGTAGGCTTAAAACCTACCGTGGGTTCGAATCCCACTCTCTCCGCCATTTTCCCTTCCGCGCATTCCCCGGCGAATGCCTTTCCCTCTCAATGGGAAACCTTCCCTCCCGATGTCCGCAGACTTCTATTGCGACTCCGTGCTGAGCGGGCAGGTGCCGGTGCAGGTAGTGATGGAGACGCAGCGCGTGCTGGCCTTCGAGCACACGCGACCGACGTGGCAGATGCACGTGGTGATCATCCCGAAGCAGCACATCGCGAGGCTGGTCGATGTGACGGACCCCACGCTGCTCTCCGAATTGCTCGAAGTCGCGGTGGCCATCATTCGGGACCGCGACCTGGCCGGGACAAACTACAAGCTCATCACGAACGGGGGCAGCTACCAGAGCACCCCGCACCTGCACCTCCATCTCGTCTCCGGCTCACCGCTGGATCCCCATGATCCCGCGCAAGCCGGGGAGATGGCGGTTTGATCCGGCCAAGTGGGTGGCGGCTGATCAAAATTACAACCGACATTTCCCGGAGAAACTCAATTTCTTAGGCGCCTACCACTACACCCGACATGGCATCGGCGAGATTTTTCACATTGTGAGATCATAATCTCGAATTGCTGGCGATCACTCAGGTGAGTTCGTCCGATCCACCCAGCCAACAAGCAGCCCGGGAATCCGTGACATGCCTCCGAACGCTCTCGCGGCCTTGGCAATTCACACTCTCATGAAATGGATGTGAACGACCCATCCAGCGGGAAGCCTCCTCGCCGCTGCCAGAAATACTCCAACTCGCTCGCATCCAAGTGCCTAGCCGTCTGTTCTGAACAAATCCGCTCATCAATTTCAGGAGAGAAAAGTTGGGAGGTCATCACTTCACCAGACTGGAGCCGCCGCCAATAATCGCTCCAAGGCAGATCAATCACGCGTAGAGAACTCCGCCTATAGCCGTGGAGGAATGGCTCCGCATCACGAGCCGCCCTATACATCTCAGAGGTTGGACGGACACCCTCTTCCAATCCCGCAATCACTGTCTGGGGCCCTCGCTTCCGGAAATGAAACGCAAGCATTTCCGCCCCGTAGTATTCACCGTAACCAGCCTGATACTCGGTATCATCGTCAATAGCACCCCAGCACTCCTCGGCGTCGAGTCGTTCCATGAGCATCTTAACCCAACCGTAGGCTTGTAGTTCCCGCGCGACATCACCCTCGCCACCAGACAAAAGGTTGCCGTCCAATGTCACCTGAGGAAACTCAAACTCCACCACTGAACGCATGACGTGCACCTCGAACAAATTCACCCGACATGGAACTCTCCCCAACGCGTCCTCCTCTCCATAAATCCCGCAGATCCCAACGCATTTCTCAGATTTATCAGATATTAAATTCACTTCAGAGGCAGAGATATCGTGTTTAGTCGAATATGAAAAACCCGGCAAGCAACTAATATTATTAACTCCATAACAAATATGAATTTCATATTTCATGGAGACACCCCCAAGAACCTCTCGCGCGATGGCATCAACCTCCCAAAAGGTGTCCCAGAGAGTTCGCGGATGCACCGTCCGAGAAGGCTGCCGGAATTCAACAATTGTAGGATCATTCATCTAATATCAATCATTAAATCTAAACATACAGGAGCAACCCCCGCTTCCGCGCACTCGCATCGGCAGGCGTTCCAATTTGCTCAGCTTCGCGAATATGGTCATTTTTCAGGATCCGCCAAGTCGCCTTGGTGCCAAGCGCGAATGACCACGTTTCCTTCTTTTGAATAATACCAGCTCCACTTCGAAATCACAATTATCACATCGAACAAATCATACGCATCCCACTCCCCCTCCTCAAAATTCACTCGATTGTGTCGATTGCTCGCCCTTCTCGCAAAGGAAATCGGGTTCTTTTGCTCTTCAAGCAGCGGCCAGAACTCAACATTTAGCTGATCCTTCACCGCCTTGAAAAATATCTCAAGAGCAACATCGGGCACCTCATCTACGAATCTTTTGATTTTCAGTTTCTTCCCTTTGATTGCATCCAATTTCACACTGACTGCCCGATCCTCACTGACGTCTTGCAATCCATCCTGGGCGGAAGAGACCCCGACAAAGGCTGATGCCAACCCCAATTTAATCACATCCCTCCTGATATAATTCATATTTCACCGCTCGGATCTCACGACAAGAAAACATGAAAATCATCAGCCTAAAAGAGAAATCACCTGAGCTCTTTGGGTAACCCTTGAATCTCAGTTTCAACCAGCGAATCAGGTTTTCCGGACCTCGCAGTCGCTTGATCGTGGGGAGTTCAAGAAAGAGCCTCCTCGACATTCCGCTTCATTTCGATGCAGCCCTCTGCAAGGAATGAAGGGAATCTATAGTAGCGTATTCTGATCTGCCGCGGTGGCCCTGCGAAGCACCCTACCTCGAGATCCCGCGCTTCGTGCCTTCGATGAAGGCGATGAGGTGCTTCACGGGGTCGTGGTTCGCGGGGCGGTCGGCCTTGAGGGAGCTGAGCTGGTTCGCGAGATTGCCGTCCTTCTTGAGGAAGAGCTTCTTATAGGCGGACTTCAGCGCCTTGATGTCGCCCTCGTCGAAGCCACGGCGCTGGAGGCCCACGAGATTGAGCCCGCGGGTGGCGGCAGGATTCCCGTCGATGATCATGTAGGGCGGCACGTCCTGCACCACCTTTGCACAGCCGCCGACGATGGAGTGGCAGCCGATGCGGCAGAACTGGTGGATGGCGGCGAGGCCGGAGACGATGGCGTGGTCCTCCACCTCGACGTGGCCGCCGAGGGTGCCGTTGTTCGAGAGGATGATGTGGTTCCCCACCTGGCAGTCGTGCGCGACGTGCGAGTAGCAGAGGAAGAGATTGTCGCTGCCGATGCGCGTGGGCGTGTGGGCGTGGGTGCCGCGGTGGATGGTGCAGTTCTCGCGGAAGACATTCCGGTCCCCCACTTCCAGGAAGGTGGGCTCGCCCTCGTACTTCAGGTCCTGCGTGCGGCCGCCGACGGCGGCGAAGGGGAAGAACTCATTGTCCCGCCCGATGCGGGACGGGCCACCGAGGATGACGTGGGAGTGGAGCACGCAGCCATCGCCGAGCTCGACGCCGGCCTCGATGATGCAGTACGGCCCGACGCGGACGTTCGCGCCGAGCTTGGCTTCCGGAGAGATGATCGCCGTGGGATGGATCACGGGCGGGATTCCGAACGAGCCGACCGTGGATGGCGAACGTTTTTTGCGCTGCTCCGTCATCCCGGGTGCGAAAATTCCCGCGGTCCGCGTCATCTCCCGACTTGCTTTCCCTCAGTGGATTTCAGAGGATGCGCATACTCTAGAGAAAGAGATGCGGAGCACCGGCTCCGGCTAATCCCCACGTTTTCGGGTCATGCTCGCCAGCAATCTACCCGCCTTCCACCGTTGGTTCCTCGCCCCCCGGGCTGCTGCTCCGGGCGTGGTGCTCCATGGCTTCCCCCATCTGCCGTCCGGGCTCGCTCCGGCGATCGCGCGGTATTTGAATGAATTCGACGATGATGCGGGTGGGAATTGGACGGCATTTGCGCCCGAGCTGATCCAGATCATCTCCGAGACACCGCCGCAGCGGAGCCTGCTGGGTCTCGGCGAGGGGTGCAAGAATTGCCCGGCGAATAGCCCGTGCGGCCGGCGAAAGGTGCTGGGCGCGCTGGCGCGAAAGGGCCACGCGGTGCTGGATGGCCCGCTGGCCGTGGAGGCGTGCGCGGATATCAGCAATGTCTTCCGCGTCTCCCTGGGGCCTGCGCCTGCGGATGGCAAGGGCTTCCACCTGATCCTGCGGCCGGAGCTTTTCAGCGACCGGTCCCTGCCGTCGATCATCGGCGACACGTATCTCGAGTGGATCACCACGCGCGAGATGGCGGATACCGTCTGACGGATTCCATTTGAGAGAATCCGCGCATTGTCCGGCAAGCGGCGCGGCGACGGCATCCGGCGGTCAGGCTTCACTGGCCGCGATGCCATGAACGTCATCGCCCTCACCATCCTCGTGAGCTCGTGCCTCGCGGGGACCTTCATCTTCTGCTTCGCCGGCGAATTCCGCCGCTCGCGCCGTTCGTCGCCCGAGCGCGACTCCTTGCTGCCCCTGGACGACGACACCCCCATCTCGAAATGAACACCGCCACAGCCAAGACGACCACCATCACCTACGACGACCGCACGGTGCGGCAGTTCATGATCGCCTCCATCGTGTGGGGCATCGTGGGCATGCTCGTCGGGGTGATCTGCGCCACCCAGCTCTCCTGGTGGCAGATGAATGGCAAGTTCCTGGAGGCCGTGACCGGCGGGCTCTTCAAGGGCGATGGCCTGCAGTACATCACCTTTGGCCGGCTGCGCCCGCTGCATACGAATGCGGTGATCTTCGCCTTCGTGGGAAACATGGCCTTCGCGGGCATCTACTATTCCACCCAGAGATTGTGCAAGGCGCGCACGGCCTCGGACCTCCTTTCGAAGATCCACATGTGGGGCTGGCAGCTCATCATCGTGGCGGCTGCCATCACCCTCCCCGCGGGCCTCACGCGGGGAAAGGAGTACGCCGAGCTGATCTGGCCGATCAATATCGCGGTGGCGCTGGTCTGGGTGGTCTTTGCGGTCAACTTCTTCTGGACGCTGGCGAAGCGCAATGAGCCCAGCCTCTACGTGGCGCTGTGGTTCTACATCGCGACCATCGTCACCGTGGCGATGCTCTACATCGTCAATCACCTCTCGATCCCCACGTCGCTGCTGCACTCCTACCCCGTCTTCGGCGGGTTGCAGGACGGGCTGGTGCAGTGGTGGTACGGGCACAATGCCGTGGCCTTCTTCCTCACGACTCCGATCCTGGGGATCATGTACTATTTCCTGCCGAAGGCGGCAAACCGGCCGGTGTATAGCTACCGGCTCTCCATCGTCCACTTCTGGTCGCTGGTCTTCATCTACATCTGGGCCGGTCCCCACCACCTGCTGAATACCTCGCTGCCACGGTGGCTGCAGATGCTCGGCATGCTCTTCTCGCTCATGCTGTGGGCACCATCGTGGGGCGGCATGTTGAATGGCCTGCTCACCCTGCGCGGTGCCTGGGCGAAGCTGCGGACGGACCCGGTGATCAAGTTCTTCGCCGCGGGCATCACCTTCTACGGCATGGCCACCTTCGAGGGCCCGCTGCTCTCGATCCGCGCGGTGAATGCCCTCTCGCACTACACGGACTGGGGCATCGGCCACGTGCACTCCGGGGCGCTCGGCTGGAATGGCTTCATGGCCGCGGGCATGTTCTACTGGCTGGCCCCGCGCTTGTGGAAGACGAAGCTGTGGTCCACGGGCATGGCGAACATGCACTTCTGGATCGGGCTCGTGGGCATCCTGCTCTACGTGACGGCGATGTGGACGGCGGGCATCACGCAGGGGCTGATGCTTGGCGAGGTGGCCGAGGGCGGCACCACGCTGAAGTATGAATTCGTCGAGACGCTGAAGGCGATCCAGCTCCCCTACATCCTCCGCTCGGTCGGCGGCACGCTCTACCTCATCGGCTTCTTCCTCTGCGCGTGGAATATCTTCATGACCGCCCGCTCGGGCAAGGCCAGCGACGACACCGTGGAAGTCGCCGTGCCGGAGAAAGCGCACGACCGCATGCGCCTCGGCGACGCGCTCGCCAATGACCCCGTGGCCTACTGCGTGGCCGCACTCGCGATGATGATCCTGTGGTTCTTCCTGCCGCCTCATGCGGACAAGGCCGCACTGCTGCTGACCGTGATCCTGGTGGTGAAGGCGATCCGCGTCTTCAAGACACGCGGCAATGCCTGGGACCAGTGGCATGAGAGCCTGCTGCGGAATTACCTGCCCTTCACCCTGCTCACCTTCATCGCCGTGGCCATCGGTGGCGGTGTCCAGATCGTCCCCTCGCTGCTGGTGAACCGCGAGAAGAACATCGAGGGCCGCCTTCAGGAGATCTACACGCCGCTGGAGCTGGCAGGCCGCGACATCTACGTGGCCGAGGGCTGCTACAATTGCCACTCGCAGATGATCCGCACGCTGATGCCGGATGTGATGCGCTACGGTCGTGCCGGGGTGAAGGATGACTTCTCCCACCTCGGCGAGTCGCTCTACGACCACCCCTACCAGTGGGGATCGAAGCGAACCGGGCCGGACCTCGCGCGCGAGGGTGGCGGCTTTGTCCAAGGCTCGGATCACGTCCGCTCCGGGAAGCGCGACAACAAGTGGCATTGGTTCCACTTCATGAATCCGCGCTGGGCAAACGAGGACTCGAACATGCCCGCCTACCCGTGGCTCTACGAGCAGAAGACGGACTTCAAGTCGCTGCCCGCGAAGATCGCCGTGCAACGCCAGCTCGGTGTCCCCTTCCCCGCCTGGACGAAGGACGAGATCGACCAGCAGGCCCGTGAACAAGGCATGGCGATCGCCCGCTCGCTCTTCGAAGGCAGCTCGCCGGTCGGCTACGAGCCGATTAAGGGCGAGAGCACCGAGGCACTGGTCCGCCATTTCTCGGAAAGCCGCGTCGTCGCTCTCATCGCCTACGTCCAAAAGCTCGGCACCTACCGCGAGATCACGAAGGAAGGCGCACCCGCCGCCGTCCCACTCGATCCCGACAGCTTCCGCAACATCTCCGAGAAAACCGAGGCACTCCGCCGCGGCGAAACGTCTGCCAATCCCTGAGCCGCCATGTTCAAGCGCATCATCCTCGATGAATGGGCGAACCTCGTCCCGATGGTCGCCTTCGGCGTCCTCTTCACCGTCTTCCTCGTCACCACGCTGCGGGCCATCCGCCTGAAGCCGGACGAGCAGAAGCGCATGGCCGACCTTCCCCTGCAAGATTCCGACAAACCTTCCGATCCATGAATTCCGACGAGATCAAACGCGGCACCTACGCCAGGGAGAAAGGCGAAGTCATCCTGCGAGAGCACGAGTATGACGGCATCCAGGAGTTTGACCAAAAACTGCCGAACTGGTGGCTCTTCACCTTCTACGGCGGCATCGCGTGGTTCGTGATCCACTGGACGCTCTACTACCACACGGAGGTCTTTCAGACCGACCAGCAGAAGATCGTTTCGCAGGTCACCGCCCTGCAGGAGAAGAAAGACGCGGAACTCGCCGCCACGCTGGCCTCGCTCGACGATGCCACCCTGATCTCAAAGTGGTCCACCGATCCGGTGATCGTCGCCGCGGGTGAGGCGACCTTTTCCATCAATTGCGTGGCCTGCCATGCCGCCGACCTGAGCGGCATGATGGACGTCGGCGGGAACAAGATCCCCCTGCCCGGCCTGCCGCTCACCGATGGCGAGTGGAAATATGGCGCGAAGCCGATGGACGTCTTCAACATCATCAACAAGGGAACGCCGGTAGACTCACCCGGTCACAATGGAGCGAAGATGCAGGCTTGGGGCCAGATGCTCACTCCGAAACAAGTCGCGGAAGTGACGGCCTTCCTGATCTCGAAGAATCCGAAGGACTTCGAAGGATGAGGGGGTGCGTGGTAGCGAAAGCTCTCGTGGCGAAACTCTCGTAGCGGAAGGACTTCGTCCTTCCGGCGGGGCGAGGCCTCTCACAAAATCGCCGCTCCGATTTCCTATGCGGTCCGCCCCCAACCCGAACGACGAAGTCGTCCAGCTACGAAGAGACAAACAAAAAGGCCCGGCACTCCTCGTGCCGAGCCTTTTGACTAAAAGCAAATCGCCCGCTGATCAACGATCATCGGACTCAAGTCGCCGCGTTACAGCTTCTTGATGCGGATCGAGCGGAACTCGACCTTGTCGCCGTGGTCCTGGAACACGATGTGGCCCTTCGGGGCCTTGTTGAAGTGCTGCCAGCCCTTGAACTTGGACTTGTCGAGCATCGCCTTGAACTCGTCCGAGGTGGTGTCCACGTCGGCGGTCACGTTGCCATTGAGGTAGAGGGTGACCTTGCTGCCCTTGATGACGATGCGGGTCTCGTTCCACTCGCCGACCGGCTTGGACCATTCTTCCTTGCCCGGGATGATGTCGTAGAAGCCACCGGCCACGTTGCCTTTGTCGGTCTCGTGCTTGTACTTGTGGCCGTCCTGCTTGAAGGAGTCGAGGATCTGGTATTCCGGGCCGCTGACCCAAGGATACTGGTGCTCCTCGGTGGAGCGCCACATGATCCCGGAGTTGCCCTGCTTCGCGATCTTCCACTCGCAGCGGAAGTCGAAGTCGGCGAACTCGTCGTCGGTGATGAGGTCGCCACCGCCACCGGAGGTCAGCACGAGGGCACCGTCCTCGACCTTCCACTGGTCTTTCGGAGCCTTCTCTTTGTACGTGCGCCAGCCCTTCAGGGTCTTGCCGTCAAAGAGGAGCTTGAAGCCCTCACGCTTCTCTTCGGGCGTGAGCTGGTTCGGGGCGGAAAATGCGGGCAGTGCCATGGCAAGCAGGAGAAGGATCGATTTCATCGTCACAAGTAACGCTCGCAACCCGATTCAGGTTTAGGGCCAGTGTGTCATTCTGTTCCATTGGCTGCGGGGGCTGTTTCCGGCAAGGAGTCATCCCCCCACGTCTTCCGGAAACACTCGGACTGCCGCCTCAAGCGCACTGCTCCGGCCGGCAACATCCAAACTTTTGATTCAATCACGAAATCGAACGAACGATCGACAACCTCGGCAGAGGAATGAGATCGAACCAAATTTGCTGTGAATAAATTCCGCTTAAAGCAAATTAAGCACTTCCACAAAAGCAACAAATCATGTTCATAACTTGTGAATAAATTGTTAATAATTTTGCTTTATTCTATCGCTTAAAGCTTATCACAATCGCCGAAGTTTTTCACATTCCGAGCAAACGTTTGCGCTAAACCTCGCCATTAAGCAGCCCTTCTGCCATACCTTGCCCGTGAGTTCTCACCGCCTGACTTCCCCGAAAGATGCTTCGGCCCTATCCGCCCTCGTTCGAAAAGGCATTCGAGGAGCCGATCCCGAGGACGTGGGTCCACGGGATTGGGAACCGGTAACGCTGGCACTGGAGGACGAATCCGGAGAAGTCATCGGCGGGGTCTATGGCGCGACCATGTGGCGCTGGCTGATGATCGACGGTCTCTGGGTTGCCGAAAGCCAACGGGGCAATGGACTGGGCCGGCAGCTCCTGCTCGCAGCGGAAGAACTGGCGATCAGCCGCGGCTGTATCGGCTCGTGGCTGGGCACCTTCGATTTCCAAGCTCGCGGATTTTACCAAGCGCACGGATACGAAGTCTTCGCCGAGCTACCCGGCTTCCCACCGGGAAGGACGCATTTCCACCTGCGGAAAACTTTCGCGGGGCCAGCGGCCTGACGTAGCCCCCTCTCACTTCACCGTAATCTGCCGGTCCCAATTCGGGATGTCTTTGTATTGCGAGGGGCCACCGCCTTGGCGGACGATCTCCCGGACGATTCCCGCGATGCTGATTGCTTGCCTTACGAGTGATCCTCGAGGGAAAACCGTTCAGGATGATCACCAGTGGGTCAGTATCTAGGGAAGAGGCGGCGGCGCGCTTCGACTTCCTCGCAGAGGGTGTGAGAGGTCGTCGCGCATCCTTGAAGGAATTCACCCACACCGATCCGGATTTTGTCTTCTGGATCTATCCGGACGGTCGTCTCTTCGATGCCAAGGATGCTCATATCCGCAACTATCCGAAGGGACATGCCCACATCCTGAAGGACAAACCCGAATACGGTGGCTTCCTCCGTGGCAGGGTTGCGACGCGACATGGGCATCAGCTAATCGTCGTCTATTGTCGGGAAGACGCGCTGTTCCGAGACACGGGTCGGATGATCCAGTTTCTCAAAGGTATCACCCATTTACCCGTTCCGCTGGAACCCGCTGCTCTCGTGGTCAGCGACAATGCCGATATTTACGGCACGCTTGATGACATCGAGGACCGCATCGCGGCCATCTCCGACGAATCGAAGTCCCCTCTCACTTCACCGTAATCAGCCGGTGCTGATGCGGGGTAGCGACGCAGACCAAGGCGACAGGAAAAAGCCGGCCGGGAGATCTCAGGGAAATCATGGCGCAGGGACGGTGGACGCTGGAAAAGGCGCATGCAGTTGAGCATCGATGGCATCCTTGATCTCGCGCGGGCTCACTCCGAGCCAACCGATCCTGAAGCCGGACCGCCGAAGCACCCAAGCTGCCGACGCGCCCGCCGTGAATAGAACCACCATGCCCACCCCCGGTATCGTGGCGAACAACCCGACAATGAGTGCAGCCACCCATCCCCGAAGGCGATTGACGAGTTGGACGATGCAGCAAAGTGACACGATCAGGACAGTCACCCATATGAACTCCACGGATGCCCACGGAACCGTGGAGCTGATGAAATAAAGCACTGCCTGCGTGAGAGAGCAGAGCAGCACCCACCGCTGGGACTGGGCAATGCGGAGCAGGCGACGAAGCTCCGCCTCTGATACCGGAACGGTCGTCGGTGAAAGCTCCAGCAGGCTGCTGGCCGGGGCCTGGTACGGATTCTCGGACATGACCGGCGCGGTGATACCATGGCTAGCAGGGATCACCTGAAGATGTCGAGACCTCGCCATGTGCGGGTCCCCGGGAAATAAGAGAAGGAGGGCATCGCTGCCCCCCTTCCCCGGAATCTGGATGATGTCGAGGTGGCTCAGCCGAGCACGTCCTCCATCGCATCGATGAGCTCCTGCATGGTGGCTTCGGTTTCGTTGCCCATGTTGGAGATGCGGAAGGTGGTGCCCTTGATCTTGCCGTAGCCGCCGTTGATGAGGAAGTTGTGCTTCGTCTTCAGCGTCTTGATGAAGGCGGAGAGATCGAAGCCCTCAGGCGTCTTGAAGCAGGTCAGAGCGGTGGAGCGGTAGCCCTCCGGCGCGAAGTGCTCGAATCCGCGCTTGGCAGCCCACGCGTGGATCATCGCATTAGTCTTCGCATGGCGCTCGAAGCGGGCGGCCAAGCCTTCCTTGTCGATCTCGCCGAGGATGTACTGGAGCCCGTAGAGGATGGAGATCGCCGGGGTGGACGGCGTGTTGTTCGCCGCGGCGTTTTTGGCGAACTGGATGAAATCGAAGTAGTAGCCACGGTTTGGCGTGGCCTTCGCACGCTCCATGCCCGCCTCGGAGACGGCGAAGACGCAGAGGCCGGGCGGCAGCGCGAGCGCCTTCTGGACGCCGGCGAGCATCACATCGATGCGATTCGCATCCATGTCCACGGGCACGGTGGAGAGCGAGGAAACGGTGTCCACGATGAGCATGGTATCCGGGAAGGACTTCACCACCTTCGAGATGGCGGAGAGGTCATTCAGCACGCCGGTGGAGGTCTCGCTGTGGATGAGCGTGACGGTGTCGTAGCCGCCCTCGGAGAGCTTCGCGCGGACAGCCTCGGGGTCGATCTGCTGGCCCCACTCGACCTGCACGGAGTCCGCCTCGTAGCCCAGCTTCTTCGCGACATCCAGCCACTTGTCCGAGAAGGCACCGCAGCACAGGCAGAGGACCTTTTGGCGGACCAGATTCCGCAGCGCGCCTTCCATCACGCCCCAGGCGGAGGAGGTGGAGACGAAGACCGGACGGGAGGTGCCAAAGATGGCCTGCAGGCCGGGCTGGAGCGAGGCGTAGAGGGCTTCGAACTCGGAGCCGCGGTGGCCGATCATGGTGCGGGACATCGCCGCGAAGGTCTCGGGCGAAACGTCGATCGGGCCGGGGCTGAACAATTTGGGCGAGGACATGTCGGCGGGGAAAGTAGGCCGAGACGGGAGATCGCCAAGGGCGAAGCGTGTTCCCCTCAGCCTCTGCGATACCCGCTTTATGCCATTTCCCTGAAATTTCCTGAAAATTTGGCGGTGCGTGGCACCAGACCTGCAATGGGATGCCAAGCCCAAGGTCCGAACAATCAACCAAATGAGAAAGATCACAGCTTTGACGACCTGCTGGGCAGCTATTGCGGGACTGACCGCCTACGCCGATCCCAGCGACCAGGAAATGCCGCCGAGTGGTACCCCTGCCACCGCGACTGTGGCAGTGGCAGATCCCTCATCGCTACCAGAGGCCAATGACCCTTTCGCCGCGGCTTTGGCGATCATGAGCGGTGAGGCAAGCGCCCGGGCCGATGCGGGCACGGAATTGCCGCCGGCGATCCTGGATTCCCTGCACTCCGGGGAGCACAGCGCGGTCCCTTCGGTCGAGTTGGCGGGAGGCAAGGTGTCCTCATTCCGGATAGACGCAGAGGGTGTCGCCCCGATCACCGTGAGCGAGATCGGCGGTCTCCGGGTTGGCGAGACCGCAGTGGATACCCACTTTATCGAAATTGCTGGGAAGGACGGGATCACGGCGGGCACCTACACGCTGATCGACTATGAAGGCTTGATAGGGGGAGCAGGCTTCAGTGGCCTGGTGCTCCGGAACACTGCGGATTTGCAGGCGAAGCTGGTGCACAACACCGCGGAGACCAAAATCGAACTTGTGATTTCGGAAGGCCCAACGCCGGACTCGTTCAAAGCAGCGGGCCGTATCGGCAACCTCATCGCCTCCAATCTCCGGTCAATCCTGGGCCAAGCGGGCGCGTACTTCCTAGGCGACAGGTCGGTGAATGGCTGAGCCCCAGAGGTCCTCTGGACCATTGGAATCGGCAGCGAAGGAAGTGAATCGAGAAGCCCTATTGCACCCGGCATCTCCGGTGCGACTCTGGTCCGCCGATGCTCCACTCCCTGTATCAGGAACAGACCCTCCCGCTTTCCCTGGACGAAGCGTGGTCCTTTTTCTCCTCACCGCGGAATCTGGAGGCGATGACGCCGCCCGACCTCGGCTTCCGGATCATCCATTGCCCCTCGGATACCATGCACGAGGGCCAGATCATCGAGTATCGCGTGAAGGCCCTGCCGCTCCTGTGGATGACGTGGGTCACCGAGATCAAGGCAGTGGAGGACAGGCGCAGCTTCATCGATGAGCAGCGCTTCGGTCCCTACAGATTCTGGCACCACCGCCACACCTTCGAAGCGGTAGAGGGCGGCGTGAAAATGACCGATCTGGTCCACTACGCCCTACCCTTCGGCCCGCTGGGCGAGATCGCCCACGGGCTCTTCGTCCGGCGGAAGCTGGAAGGCATCTTCCGCTTCCGCCGTGAAGAGCTGGACCGACGCTTTGGCCGGCCCGGCTGAAATCAAGAATCAGAGTACCCAGCCGCGGATGCCGAATTCCTGCGGGCTCACCAGCGAGTCGTCATTCTTGTCCTTGCGACCGAAGTCGCGCAGCACCTTCTTCCACGGACGATTCTGCGGGAGCGTGCGGGCGTACTCCTCGGGGTCGAGGAAGCCGTCCTTGTCGATGTCGGCGAGGACGAATTTCTGGATGCCATTCAGGCGGCCACCTTCCTTCACGCCCTTCGACGCGCGGAATTCGGTGATCGAGAGCAGGCCATTGTCATCCACGTCCGCGAGTTGAAAGCGGTACATCGTGTCCACCCACGACTTGCTGCGCTTCTGGAGGGAAAGGATCTCGGTCGCATCGATCCAGCCGTCATTGTTCAGGTCCGCCTTGGCGAAGCGGCGGTCGAGCACCTTGTTACCGGGGGCGGCAGAGGCGGACGAGGACAGGGCGATGGCGGCAAGCGTCGCGAGAGGAAGGAGTTTCAGCAATTGCATGAGGTTTCGTCAGATGGTTTAGGTCTCTTAAATAAGCGTACCCCGCGAGTCCGTCAAGGAACAGGGTCTAACGGGTCTGGGGCAGCGTCATCGGGCGCAAGATTTGATTTGGCAACCGCGTTTGAGTCCGACTTTCTTTTCCAAAAGCCCCACTCCGCCCAAACCATGATCGTCCGCTCCGCACTCGCCCTCCTGCTGCTCGCCTCCGCCGCCGATGCCCGCGATGTCCTCCTCCAGGGGAAGGGCAAGCTCACCCTCTGGAGCGACGGGAAAATCGCCTGGGAGATGCCGTGGGGCAGCATCCACGACCTGCATCGCGGCGATGACGGGAAGATCTACGTCCAGAAGGACATGCGCGAGGTCTGCGCCATCGACCCCGCGGAGAAGAAGGTCGTGTGGAGCTATGATTCCACGAAGTCCAACGGCAACGAGGGCAAGCGCCTCGAGGTCCACGCCTTCCAACCGCTGAAGGACGGCCACCTGATGATCGCCGAGAGCGGTGTGGGCCGCATCATCGAGGTGGATCGCGAGGGCAAGCTGCTGAAGGAAATCACCCTGAAGCGCGATCACCCGGACGCCCACCGCGACACCCGGCTCGCGCGCAAGCTGGACAACGGCCACTATCTCGTCTGCCAAGAGGGCGACGGTGCCGTGCGCGAGTATGATGCGGACGGCAAGCTGGTGTGGGATTTCCCCGTGCCGATGTTTGGCAAGGAAGCGAAGGGCGGCCACGGCCCCGAGGGCTTCGGCAACTGCACCTTTGGCGCGGTGCGCCTGAAGAATGGCAATACCCTGCTGACCACCGGCAACGGCCACTCGGTGCTGGAGGTGACACCGGAAAAGGAGATCGTCTGGAAGATCGAGCAAAAGGACCTGCCCGGCATCACGCTGGCCTGGGTGACGACCATCCAGGTGCTGCCGAATGGCAACTACGTGATCGGCAACTGCCACGCCGGCCCCGGCCAACCGATCCTCATCGAGATCGAGCCCAAGACGAAGAAGGTCGTCTGGCAGCTCGATGGTTTCGAGGACTTCGGCAATGACGTGTCGAACACGCTGGTGGTGAAGCCGTAAATATAGCGAATGGGCAATAATGCCGCAGACCGTCGCAAGGAAGCGGAGACGGATAACGACCGCACCGGGTTTTCCGGAGGAACCATCATCGTCCCTCCTCCATGACATGCCCCACCTTTCTACTTCTTCTGGCAGCGCTCTTCGCGATTCCGGTTGCAAGCGCCATCAACCCTTCGATTCCGCTAGACCAATTCGATGAAGCCCGCGGCTTCACATCGGTTCAAGCCTTCAACGACCCCAAGAGTGGCTTCACCGAATATCGAATCATCCTGAACCCTGCTAAGTTCCTCTCGCATTTCAGCAATGCATTTCCCGGTCGCGTGACCGCTGTCGACATCACCCTGCGTGGCGAGCGGTCCCAAGAGTTCAAAGGCCTCACAGTCGAGCTCGGTTCCTCAGTCTCGGAAGTTGAGGAATTTCCCATTATATTCAGCATCCCCACGTCCGACCTCGGCCGCTACGAGTTGGAGTTCCAATGCAGTATCCCTTTTGCCGTGGACGAGCCGCCGATCGTCGGGGGTGCGATGTTCCATGCATCGCTTGCAAAATTCAGGCGCGCACCATCCACGATCCGGGAGGATCATCCGGTTTGGAAAGAGATGGAAGCCAAGCGTCTGAAATCCCCGTCGTCGTTAGACCAGAGTGGCGCAGATTTTGGAGGCCCGACGAAACGCATCGAACCTCCCCCACCCGCGACAAACCCATCCTCTCGTTAGATGCTTTCAAGCATCGGTATGGCCTCGTGTTACTTCGACGCGCGGGATTCAAGACGCTTTAGTTGGCAGGCTCCCCAGTCCAGTGAAGCGGGATAAATCCCGCGCTCCCAGAGCCTAATCAACGGGAGCACATTCTCACGGCCGCGTGATCTCCAGCCGCAGGAATTGCTTTGGCTGGCCGCCGATCGGGACGGCGGTGCGGGTCTTCACGGTTTCGGTGCCGTTGCCATTGTCCACAGGATAGCCGGCAACCATCACGGCGGCATCCCACTGCGTCAGATCGAGCGAACTACGATGGACATAGGAGATGCTGGCCAGCGCGGGCCGTGGACGCACGTAGGTGGAGGTCAGGAAGAGCTGGCCATCGACAAGCTCGATCTCCTCCACCGGGAGGCGTCCCGTGTCGGATGCCGAGGGGCTGCCTCCGAGAGCTGCTTCCATCAGCGTGGTGAGGCCATCGCCGTCCGCATCCGCATCATCGGACGCATCGGCCCCCTGCGCTCCAGCGAGCCCGCCGAATGCCGAGATCTTCCAGTCGTTCACCGGCGAGTCCTGGATCGTCACCGAGGCGCTGGCACTTCCCGGCAAATAACCGGGCACCTCGCCGAGTGACAGCGTGAGAATCACCGGCCCCGTGACCGAGGTGGAGTCCACCGGCTGCACGAGCAAGTTCGCCGAGCTCTGGCCCGCAGGAATTGCAAAACCGGAGAGCACCGGATTCAGCGTGAAATCCAGCCCGCCCATCGCGGTGCCGGACTGGAGCAGCGGGATATCCAGCGCCGCCGCCGTGGGCCCCGTGCGGGTCACGGTGAAGAGCCCGGTGTCCCCGGTGCCCTTCCGCGCGGTGGCATCGCTCGCAGCGATCGAGACGGTATTGCCCTCCAGCGCGAGTTGCGCGACCTCGGCAGCGCTCAGACCGCGGCGGTAGAGCCGCACCTGGTCCAGCATGCCATTCAGGTGATTCACCGCACCGGAGGCGGCGGTCTTCGTGCCGAGATGCAGCGCGTTGTTCGTCACCGGCACGGCAGCGGTCGCGGCACCCATGGCCACTTCCACGCCATCGTAATAGATCACCATGCGGTTGCCGTCATACGTCGCGGCGATGTGGACCCATTGGTTGGCCGGTGGCAGCGGCGCGACGACACGGCCGACCCCGGAGATGTCCCAGGCGAACTCGCCGAACTCCGCCATGAGGCGATACTGGTTGTCGTTGCTCCCCTTCTGAAGGATGCGGTTGTTCCCGTTCCAAGCCACCGCATTCACCCACGCGCTGACCGAGACGCCCGCGGTGGGATTGAGCGATGTCGCATTTGGGACCGTCACGCTCTGTCCCACCTCCCCGCTGAAGCGCAAGGCCCCGGCGAGACGCCCGCCCGTGGCCTGCCACTGCGGCAGCGGTGCGGTCAATGTGCCGTTGTTTCCCGCGCCGCTCGAGTCGGAGGCCGCGGTGCCGTTCGCTTCATCGAACTTCCACCAACCGGCGAGCCCGTCCGTGAGGCCGAGCCCTGCGAGCGCGCCGATCTCCGACCCGGTCAACGAGCGATTGTAGAGACGGACATCGTCCAGCGCTCCGTTCAAGTGATCGCCCGCGATCGCCGTGGGAATCTTCGTTCCGAGATAAAGCGGGTCCGCAGTCACCGGGATCGCGCCAGTCGCATTCATGGTGCCGACGCGCACGCCATTGATGAAGGCGCGCATGCGGGCGCCATCGTAGGTGGCGGCGACATGCACCCACTGGTTCACCGGTGGCAGCGTGGTTTCCAGGCGGCCCACATTCGCGATGTCCCAGACGAGCTCGCCCGCTTCCACCAGCAGCCGATACTGCGAGTCGGTGTTTCCCTTCTGCAGCACGCGGCGATTGCTCGTCCAGTCGGCAGCATTCACCCAGGCGGAGATGGTGATGGCGGTCGTCGGGTTCAGCGAGGGATGATTCTCCACCATCACGCTCTGGTTGAACTCGCCGGTGAAGCGCAGCGATCCGCCGATCTTCCCGGTCTCCTGCCACTGTGGCAGCGGCTCGGTCAGCGTGCCATTCCGCCCGAAGCCGGTGGCATCCATCGCCATGCCCCCGCTCCCCTCGTCGAGACGCCACCAGGCGACGATGCCGTCATCGAGCGCGACGCCCTGGATCGCGAAAGTGGTCACCGGTTCGCTGGCATCGTCGGAGGCGATGACCACCGTCGCACTGCGGCTGCCATAGCCCTGCGGAGCGAACAGGATCTGGACATCAAAGCTGCCGGGACCGTCGAGACTTGCCGGAGGCTGGGAAACGACGGTGAAGGAAGCGGCATCCGGACCCTCGATCCTCACGCGCGGATTTCCCGTGAGACTAAGCGGCAGATTTCCCAGATTCCGGATCGTGAAGGTGCGGGTCACGTTCCCGGAGCCGGGCGTGAAGACGCCGAAGTCCGTGCCATCCGCAGCATCGGGCACGAGGTCGTTGTTAGAGATCGCCACACCATTTCCCGTGAGATGAATCTCCGGCGCAGGCGGTCCGACATTCGCGGTGGCCGAGGCGATATTCGATGGAGTGGAGTAAACATACTCGCCGAATGCCATCACCCGGTAAGAGTTCACCTGGAAGGGCTCCGCGGTGATGTCGCTGTAGCCGGTGATGCCCGGCCCGACGATGGCGAGCGAGGTGAAGTTCACGCCATCCAGCGAGCGTTCGATCGAGAAGCCGGCCTCGTTCTCGGAGAGATCCTGCCAGGAAAGATCGACCTGCGTATTCGACACTGCGGTGGCGACGAGCACGGCAGGCGGCAAGACAGTCTCCTCCGGCAGCGAGGCGATCCATGCCTCGAGCATCGCCACGCCATCCTTGTCCACGAGATTGCGCGCCAGCGGCGGCATCTGGTTCGCGCCGGTGATGCTGACGCGGTGGTGAAGCATGGAGCTCGCGAGATTCTTCGGCACCACCACGCGGGCATCCGGATCGCCGAGCTGGCTGACCAGCGGGCCGTAATAGATGCCCTGATTCTGGAATGACGTCTCGCTTCGTCCGTCCCACAGCGCCTGCACGCCATTCGGCTGGTGGCAGTAGGAGCAGTTCGCATCCAGATACGACCTCGCCCGGTCCAGCAGCGAGGCGCTCGTGTCATTGTGATGATGGAGCTTCTCCAGCGCGGCCAGCTCTTCATCCTCCGGGCCGTCGTCGAAGAGCCCGACGTGATTCCACGCGCCAAGCTGCTCGTCGGTCACGCCATTCGGGAACAGCATCGCCCGGTTGAATTGCCGCGTGCTGGGCCCGAGGATACCACCCGCCTGCGGATTGTGGCAGCGCATGCAATCCTGCCTGCTCGGGAAGTACCAAGGCTGGCGTCGGGTATCGACATGGAACTTCGCAACCGTCGATGCCGCGCCCGTGTGGGCGGTCACCGCGAGACCGAAGTAAAGCTGATCCGGCAGATCGAGCGTGGTCCGCGAATACTCCGCCCACGTGAAGCCATCCGCGCTCCAGTAGGCGATGAAGGTGTCACCTTCCCGCTTCATGCGCAGCCACGTATTCGGGTAGTTCACCAGCGGTTGCGGCGCGGCAGGATAGAGAGCGGTGGCTCCCCCACCCGTTGTCGCGCGATACTGGAATTCATAGCCGCCGGTGTTGTTGTTGCGCGCGGCATTGCTGGGGAAAACAAGCGCCATCACGTGGCGGGCATTTGCTGCGAGCGAATCGCGCACCATCAGGCCCGTCTTCGTGTAGAGGTCCGACTGCACCACGCTCTCGATGCGCACGGAGACATCAAAGTCACCCGTGCGCTGCTGGTGGGCGAAGTGGAATTGATCGCTGTTCCCCCAGATATCGGTGCCTCCCGCGGTGATCGTGATCTGGTTCCCATCCCGCACGGTCGATCCCGGCAACGTCGGATTCCCGATGTCCTGGCTGGTGAAGCTACCGACCGGCGCGGTGGCAATGGAGACATTTTCGGTGAGCGCGCCATCGAGTAAATCCGCATCGCTCTGGTCGGCACGCCATTTGTAGGTCGCGCCATAGACCTCGCCGTCATCCTGCTTCACGATGACGCGCGTCTCGAGCCGGCGCTTGGCATTCGGATCGATATCGCTGACGGGCAGGTCGAAGTGCTTCACGAGCACGGTGCCGGAGGGAAAGTTCCACTGACCGGTCGGCGAGAATCCGACGGTCGATCCATTCGGGATCGCGACGAAGCGGGACTTGATCGCATTGTCGGACCAGAAGGGCGCATTGAGCTGGTAAGGGATCAGCCGCGAGTCCGGCGTGAGTGAGGCGAGATTGCTGAAGAGCCCGGTGGCACCGAGCGTCGCAGGCAGCGGCGATCCCGGGGGCGGACCTCCGCGCTGGAGCTTGTAAATGCGGCCCTCCACGCTGCTGAGGCGGCAGATGAAAAGCTCGCCATTCGCATCCACGCCGAAGGAGCCGAGACCGCGGTAGTCATTCCCGGAGTTCGGTCCCGGACCGTCCGGCAGTGTCGCCAGCCTCACCTTCACCGCAGGCGTGACGGACTCATCCAGGTACCAGATGATGCCGCTCATGTTGTCGCCAAAGATGTATTTCCCGTAGAGCTCGGGGAACTCGGTGCCGCGGTATACATACCCGCCGACCACGCAACTGCCGTCACCGGCCGCGTGCGCGTAGTCGATGATGGGCGGCTTGCTGGTGCCGATATACGTGCCGGTCAGGTTGCCATTCTTCCCCTCGATCCGGTCCCATTGGAAATTGAGGCCGGGAGGGTCGTTCGGCTCGATGACGCTGATCTCCTCGCGCGAACTCGCGCCCACGTCACCGATGAAAATGCGCCCGGTGACCGGGTCGATGGTCATGCGGTGCGGGCTGCGCAGGCCGAGGGCGTAGATTTCCTCCAGCGCGGTCGGTTGGCCGACGAAGGGGTTATCATTCGGCACATAGTAGCGGGGCCAGGTGGGGCTCACCTCGTTCAGCGGGCGCTTCGTCGGAGCATGGCTGATGGTCCCGCCGCGCAGGTCCACGTCGATGCGGATGACGCAGGAGAAGAGCGCGCGGTCGATCCGCTGGGTATTCAGCCCGGAGTTCTGGTCGTCGCCATTCGTGATGTAGAGGAAGCCGTTTTCCGGGTGGAAGAACATGCCGCCACCATTGTGCCAGACGCTCGCGTCCTGCTGGTCGATCACGACGTATTCGCCCGACTGCGTCGTCTGGTAGTTCGCATCGAGAACGAAGCGCGAGAGGCGGTTGCGGGTCGGCGTCGAGGTCGGCGGACGGGTGTTGGCGTTGCCGAGCACCGGGCCCATGTCCCCGCTCGCCCCGGTGATGCCGCCGCGCCAGTTGTACCAGATCCACATCTGGCGGTTGTTCTGGAAGTCCGGATGCAGGGCCAGGCCGAGCATCCCGGAGTCGTCCCAGCCCTGGGTATTCGCCGACAGGTCGATGACGAGCGTCTTCTCCGTGGTCGCCGGGTCATTGGGAAAGGACCAGATCTTCCCATCGCGCTCCCACACGATGATCTGGTTCGTTCCCGGGATGGCGGTGAGGCCGACGGGGTTCTGGAAAATCAGATTGGGGAAAGCGATGACCGTGGACCAGTCACCGGGCACGGCGGGTGCCGTGGTGGGAAAGGTGCCGTCATAGTAGGCCTCCACATCCGGGCGGGAGGTGAGGCCACGCTGCTGGGCGGCGAGGGGTAGCACTGCGGCGCACAGCAGCGCGACACAGCGGAAGAATGCTGGGATTTTCATTCGGGAGCGGGAGCGGGGACGACGGGAAAAAAACGCCGACGGAGAATCTGCGACTTAGGATACGTCCATATGGGGCCAAGAGGTTTAGCTTAAAGTGGTTCTCTCCGGTGACAGGAACGTCACACTCGTAAATCCACCCGGCAAATCCCCTTTCCTACCCGGCAAGCCGCGCGGAGAATCGATGCTTATGGACATCCGGGAATACGCGGTGCAGGGAGCTCTGGCAGCGGTGCAATGCGCCGTGATCCAGGTGGGAAGCATCGTTTCCGTGGTGCTGCTGCGCTCGGCAGGCTACCCGGAGCCGACGCAGGACTGGCCGGCCCTGCCCGCCTTCATCCGCGAATGGGGGCCTCTGGCTTTCGGGATTCCTGCGGCGTGGATCATCGCGACCATCGTGCTGGAACAGCGGCGGCCGGACATCTTCTCAAAACGGGAGACCTTTCTCACCGGGGCGCTGGTGGGAGCGGTGCTGGCGGCAATTTACGTGATCGCCTCGGTGCAGGCGTGGCGGCTGCTTCCCCACGTGAGCGGGTCATGAGGATGATGAAGACCGAATTTTCGGCTGTCCCGCCTGCTCCGGCTTCCTAGCCTGACGGCATGTCCGTCACCCGCGAGCGCCTGGTCGAAGTCTTGGAAGAAATCGCCCTGCTGCTGGAAATCCAAGGCGAGAATCCCTTCAAGATCCGCGCCTACCGCCAAGGGGCCGAGGTGGTCTCCGGCTACGACGGCGACATCGTCGCGCTGGCCCGCGACAACAAGCTGGAGGGCATCAAGGGACTGGGCGAGGCGCTGCGGGACAAGCTGCACGAGCTGGCGACGACCGGTGAGCTGGAATTTCACAAGAAGCTGCGAGTCGGCTATCCGGATTCCTTTTTCGATCTCTTCGACCTCGACGGACTGGGGCCGAAAAAGATAGCGATACTGAATCGCGAGCTGAAAGTGGACTCGCTCGCCTCCCTCAAGGCCGCCTGCGAGGCGGGCACGGTGGCGGGCCTCAGCGGATTCGGCGCGAAGACGCAGGCGAAGATCCTCGAATCGCTCGCCCGCAGGGAACAGGCCGCCGAGGCATTCCGGCTCGACGTGGCGATCCAGGCATCGGAGGAAATTCTCGAGATCCTGCGCATGCACCCGGAGGTCCTGCGGGCATCCGTGGCGGGCTCGACCCGGCGGTCGAAGGAAGTCGTGCATGACCTCGATTTCATCGTCGCCACGCCGAAACCCGCGGAGCTGACGGCCTTTTTCGCGACGCAGGAGTTCGCCAAGGAAGTCATCGCACAGGGCGACACGAAGTGCTCGATCCGTCTGGAGAGCGGCATGCAGTGCGACCTGCGCGCGGTCTCGAACGAGCAGTATCCCTTCGCGCTCTTCTACTTCACCGGCAGCAAGGAGCACAACGTGGCCATCCGCTCTCGTGCGCTGAAGAAAGGCTGGTCGCTCAACGAGTATGCCTTCACCGGCGAGAACGTGCCGTCCAATATCCACGACGAGGCGGACATCTACCGGGCGCTGGGGCTCGACTTCGTGCCGCCCGAGCTGCGTGAAAACCGCGGCGAGATCGAGGCCGCGGATGAGGGCAAGCTGCCGCGTCTTCTGGAATGGGAAAACCTGCGCGGCACCTTTCACAACCACACCACGGAATCCGACGGCAAGGCATCGCTCCACGCGATGGCCGAGGGCGCGCGGGAACTAGGGTTGCAGTACTTGGGCATCGCCGATCACTCGAAGTCCTCGCCGCAGGCAAATGGCCTGAGCGTCGAGCGGCTGGCCGCGCAGGTCGGGACCATCGCCGAGTGGAACCGCGAGCACGGTGGCGAGCACTTCCGGCTCTTCGCGGGCTCCGAGGTGGACATCCTGAAAAGCGGCGAACTCGACTTCGAAGACGACCTGCTGGCCACGCTCGACTACGCCGTGGCATCGGTCCACAACGCACTCACGCTGGACGAGGACGAGATGACCAAGCGGATCATCCGGGCGATGGAGAATCCCCACATCACCATGCTCGGCCACCTCACCGGCCGCCTGCTCCTCCGCCGAGATGGCTATGCGGTGAATCACGAGAAGATCATCGACTGCGCCGCGGAGACGCGCACCGTCATCGAGCTGAATTGCAACCCGAAGCGCTTCGACATGGACTGGCGCTGGTGGCACCGCGCCCGCGACAAGGGCGTGCTCTGCTCCATCAATCCCGACGCCCACTCGGTGAACCAGCTCCAGTTCCTCCGCTTCGGCGCGAGCGTCGCGAGGAAGGGCTGGCTGCGCCGCGAGGACGTAGTGAACACGAAGTCGCTGTTAGATATGGAAGCTTGGTTGAAGCTGCCGAAGAACAAACGTTAGGAAGCCATGGATCCAAGCACCAAGTTCGGAAAAACGGTCGAACGTTTTTGCCTTTGGGCCGAGGGTGATCATCATACGCTTGCGGACGCTCGCCGGAACTTGCTCGATCTCATGGCGCTGATTGCCGAGGTGAAACACCTCCGCTATTCAGGTGACACCGAATTGGAATTCCCTCGGCGTGGCCACCCCGCATGGGTCGAGGACCTTGCTCGATTCGGAGATCTACCTTTCAAATACTATCGGGTGGTCTTTGACCCACTGGATCTCGATTCGACCGACGAACCGGTAACGGGAGATCTACACGCTGACTTCGCCGACATTTATGCAGATCTTTGGGAAGGCCTACAAGCTTACCAATCAGGGCATATCGATGAGGCGGTCGCCACGTGGGTAGATTCCTACGTCATTCATTGGGGTTATCATGCTCGCTCTGCACTTCTGGCAATCGACGCGCAATTTGTGAGCTACCGGTAGATTATTCGCCCCGCAACCAACCGGCATCCAGCACGATGCCCGGACTGAATCGCAACGACTTCGCGCGCCGGGCAGAGCCCTGCCGGTGTGTGAGTGCAATATATTGCAACAAGCTTCTGCACCTACATCGCTGGAATGCGTGACGTGCTTGCGTCCTCGGACAGGGTGGTGATCGGGCTACCGCTGAATGCTACGCTCTCGGATCGAATTCCGATCTGGCAGAGCAAATCCAATGATGCTATCGATGTCCCATGTCACAGGTCAGCGACATCCGGCAGGCAGCATCCCGACTCTCCCTCGAGGAGCGGGCGGAACTGGCGGTGTTTCTTTTGGACGGGCTAGAGGATGCCCCTCATCACGTCACAGACGAGGAAGCCCTGCGCCGCCGTGACGAACTCGTGTCGGGTGCAGTCTCGGGGTTGAGCAGGGAAGAATTCAGGAAGGCGTGCGGTCGCTGAGTGTCGGCAGGAATGGAATTAAGCATCCATCCTCTCGCCGCAAAGGATGCCCGCAAAATCGCGGATACCTATTCATCGATTTCCGGAGAATTGGTTACGCGCTTCTGGCACGAACTGGACGCTACGCTGGACATGATTGAATCGGCACCGACACAATTCCATTTCGACGACTCAGGACTGCGGCGGGCAAACCTACGGAAGTTCCCCTACCACATTCTGTTTGATGAGCACTTGGATGTAACTCGGATCTTGGTGATTCGCCATGACCGCCGTCATCCCTCCTACGGGCTACGAAGAAGGTGAGCCAAAAAGTGGCTGCGGCATCCTGCCGCAAACCTTCCACGGGCAGGCGCAGAGGCTTGCGGCAGGATGCCGCAGCCACTTTTCCCCCTTACCCTCGTTACGCTTTTTTCGCCACGTCATGGAAGAGACGCAGGCGATCAAGTGCGCTGCCATCATCGATCAACTTGCGTGCGATCTCGATGCCGTCGCCGATATCGTCGGAGAGGCCGCAGCAGGCGATGGCGGTGCCGGCATTGAGCAGCACCATGTCGCGCTTCGGGCCGGTGTCCTTGCCGGTGAGGATGCTTTCCAAGATAGCGGCATTCACTTCCGCGTCGCCGCCCTGGAGTTCCTCCACCTCGGCGTGCTTCATGCCGAAGTCGCGCGGGCGGACTTCCTCATCCTGCAGATCCTGATAAAGCCCTGCCTTGCAGATACGGGTCGAGCCGAGAAGACTGACCTCATCGACACAACGACCGTCGCCGGTAGTGCCGTGCACGGCCCATGCGCTCTCGCGACCGAGCCGCTGGAGGATCTCGGCGAAGGCCGGGCACATCTCGCGGTCGAAGACACCGACAAGCTGGCACTGCGGCTTGGCCGGATTCATCAGCGGGCCGATGAGATTGAAAATGGTCCGCACACCCTTCTCCGCGAGCTGTTTGCGGACATTCACCACGGCCTTGAAGGCGGGGTGATAATTCGGTGCAAAGAGGAAGCCGACACCCGCCTTTTCCAGACAGTCGCGGAAGCCTTCCGGCGGGAGATCGATGCGGATGCCGAGCGCTTCCAGCACGTCCGCGCCGCCGCTCTTCGAGGTGATGCCGCGGTTGCCGTGCTTCAGCACCACCGCTCCGGTCGCGGCCACGACGAACATCGCCGTGGTGGACACGTTGAAGAGGTTCAGCTTGTCGCCGCCCGTCCCGCAGACATCGATGGTCGGTCCTTCCAGATCCAGCAGCCCGACATGGGGATCGACGGCGTGCTCGAGGAAGGCCTCGACGAAGCCCGCGATCTCGGCGGGCGTCTCGCCCTTCTTCGACAGGTTTTCAAGGAGGGCCGCCTTCTTTTCATCAGGCGCATTGGGATCGAGCAAGAGCTCGGCAGCCACGGTGATCTCGCGGGGCGAGAGCTCCTCCTTCCGTTCCAGATGATGAATCAGTGCGTCCACGGGTGTGAGACCATAGCACGCGTTTCACCAAGTTTGCCAAGGGATTCTCTGCCAAAACCCGCGCCATCATTGAAAGCGAGCCTTCCCCCATGCGCAAAAACGCCATTTTCCCGCGCTTTTTCAGGATTGTCGGGCTCCGATGCGGCCCTAGTTTCCAGTGAGCATCCCTGCTCCCATGGCACAAAATACCCCGACGACCGGTAGTCCGACCTTTTACAACAAATACCTGCTCTTGATCGCAGGGCTCGGGGGCCTCCTCTACGGCATCGATGTCGGGATCATTGCGGGTGCCCTGCCCTATCTGGAGGCGACCTCCGGCTACACACCGGGCCAGCTTTCCACCGTGGTCGCGGCCGTTTTGCTCGGTAGTTTCTTCTCATCCCTCTTCGCCGGGCTGCTGGCAGATCTTTTCGGCCGGAAGGCCATCATGCTCCTCAGCGCGGTGCTTTTCGTGGCGAGCATCCCCATCATCACCCTCTCCCAAGGGATCAATATGCTGATTGCCGGTCGCCTCCTGCAGGGTATCAGCGGCGGCCTCATCGGCGTGGTTATCCCTCTCTATCTGGCGGAGTGCCTCGGCGCGAATTCCCGGGGCAAGGGCACCGGCATGTTCCAGCTCATGCTCACCGTCGGGCTGGTTGCCTCCGCCTTCATCGGACTCTTTTTTGCCAGCCAAGTCGGCAAGCTCGAGGAAATCGTCGGCATTGATCCGGCTACCATTTTCTCCGCGAAGGACAATGCCTGGCGCATGATCTTCTGGGTCTCGATCGCTCCCGGCATTGCCTTCCTCGTCGGGGCCTTCTTTGTCTCGGAGTCGCCACGCTGGCTGTTCCGCAAGGGCCGCAAGGATGACGCCCTCGCCGCCCTCACCCGCTCCAGCGGGCAGCAGGGTGCCCAGGTCATCCTAGAGGAAATGAAGCAAGCCGATGCCACCGCCACCGACAAGCGCAGCACCTCCCCCACCGATTCCCTCCTCCAGCGGAAGTACGTCCTGCCCTTCGTACTGGCCCTCATCACCCTCGCCTGCACCCAGGCCACCGGGGTCAACTCGGTGCTCGCCTACGCGGTGAACATCTTCCAACAGGCCGGCCTCACAGGAAAAATCGGCAACCAGGGCAATGTGCTCCTCACAATCGTCAACTGCGTGATGACCGTCGTCGCCGTCGCACTGGTGGACAAGAAGGGTCGCACATTCCTCCTCAAGATGGGCACCGCCGGCATCATCGTCGCCCTGCTCGGCGCCGCCACCACCTTCCTCGGGATCGAGTCCAAGCGCGTCGATATCCGCGAGAAGGTCGAGTCCTCGCTCGACCAAGCCAACCGGAGCTTCCGCCTCGATCTCCGCGATCCCGCGTTGGCCTCCGTCTTCGACTCCGCCATCCCGTCCACCTCCTCGCCGAATGGCACCCAGGTCGTCGTCTCCTACAAATACGGCCCCTACACGAACGTCAAATACGTCGCCGCCCACACCGGCTCCCACACGCCCGCCGTCATCGAGATCACTCCGCCGAAGTACGATGAACTCAAGGACAACATCATCGGCGAGTTCTTCCGCAAGCTGCACCTGAATCCCTTCGCCGACATGACGCAGGCCGAGGGCAAGCCGCTGGAAATCGTGTCAGTGAAATACGGGGCCATCCCCGGACAAGGCACCGGATGGATGGTTGCGGGCTGCTTCATCCTTTTCATCGCCTCCTTTGCCTCAGGACCGGGCGTTTGCGTGTGGCTCGCGCTGTCCGAACTCATGCCTACCCGCATCCGCTCGAATGGCATGTCGATCGCCCTTATGGTGAACCAAGGCGTCTCGGCCACCATCGCCGCGGTCTTCCTGCCCACCGTGGGCAGCTACGGCTACTCCACCATGTTCTTCTTCTGGGCGGGATGCACGGTGATCTACTTCATCACCGCGGCCTTCTTCCTCCCGGAAACGAAGGGCAAGACCCTAGAGGAAATCGAAGAGCACTTCGAAGGCAAGAAATCGAAGGCCGCCTGAAACCCCGCGAAAACCATCACGGCCCGGTCGGATCTCGACCGGGCCTTTTTTGCGCCCTCAGCGCGGGGCAAACCACGAGGGCTCGCTGCCGATCTTCCACTTGATGCTACATCCGCTGCTGGGATACGGGCGCTCCGGGGCAGGTTCGCCGGCGAGCATCGATTTCACCGCCGCGCGCAGGTCGGCCCCGGTCACCGGTGTGCCGGACTTTGGCCGCGAGTCGTCGAATTGACCCGAGTAGTAGAGGCGCAGCTCGCTGTCGAAGAGGAAGAAATCCGGCGTGCAGGCCGCGCTGTAGGCCTTTGCCACTGCCTGCGTCTCATCGAAGAGATACGGGAAATCCCAGCCATACTCCGTGGCGAAGCTCGACATGTGCTCCGGCGCATCCTGCGGGTAGCGCGAGATGTCGTTCGAGGAAATCGCCACGGTCTTCACGCCCGAGGCCCCGATCTCCCTCGCCAAGCTGGCAACCTCGGCGGCGAGGTGGATGACGAACGGGCAGTGATTACAGGCGAAGATCACCAAGAGCCCCTCTGTCCCGCGGATTTCCTGGAGATCGTGCATCGCCCCGTCCGGAGCGGGCAGCCGGAAAGCCGGGGCGGAATCGCCCGGACGGAGGGAAAAGGTGGAGCGGACTTCGGCCATGGCGATTCGTTTCACGAAATCGGGAAACAGGGTCAAGCAATCCCCACCAACCCGCGACACCCGGAAGCTTTCCAGTCATCCCGGGTTGGGATAATGAGACGCGCAGTCATGCGCCCCCCTCGCCCCGTCTCGGTCTGCCCACACCTGCACACCACGCCTGCCGACAACTTCCATGTGTGGTTCACTGGAGATGGCATCGCTTGCTGGTGGGTCTGCGAGAATTGCAAAGAGGTCGTTTCACCTCCTACCCGGATGGAGGCCGCTTCCGATGAGTTGCTCAAAGAGATCGAGGATGAAGGCTGCTGGGACGGCGTGCGAGGAACTCCGGGAGTCCGCTCCTCAGAAACCGGACTCTCCTTTTCCCACAAGGAGGTTCCAATCTCAGGGAGCACGGATGCCTGGATCGACGTGCAGCCAGATCCGGTGGCACCCGGGTTCTGGTGGATACTGCTCCTCACGGGCTCGGTCGGGCGATTCTCTGCGGATTCAGGGGAACTCGTGACGATTTTGGAGCCGGGAGACTTGGGCTTTCCCATGTCCCCCGCTATTAGTGTGCGTGTCTCGCCGGACGGAGGGTTTGTCGCCATATTCGAGAGCCACGGCAGGATGGGCAGAGTCTTCGACCTTCGCACGCAAGCCTGCACCACATCGTTGGATCGAGGAAACTACCGGCCTGAGACAAGCCACTTTCCGATCACATTTTTCCGATCACCGATTGATGGAAGAACCTTGCTCGTGTCCGCGACCGCATGGTGCAGGCTCGACATCTTTGACCCCTCGAATGGAGAGGTGCTTACGACGCGCGAATTCGAGAAAACGACCGGGGGCAAGGCCCGACCTCACGGTCTGGACTACTTTCACGGCGGCCTGTCGATCTCTCCCGACAATCGCTGGATCGCAGATGGAGGCTGGGCCTGGCATCCCGCCGGGATCATCCGGACATGGAGCATCGAAAGGTGGCTCGGGGAAAATCCGTGGGAGAGCGAAGACGGAGCCTCCGTCCGGAACCTCGCCCAGCGGGATTACTTCTGGGACGGGCCATCGTGCTGGATCGACCGGACCACCTTGGCGGTTTGGGGCTGGGGTAATGATGATGAGTGGCTACTTCCGGGTGTTTGCCTGTTCGACATCGCTACAGGACAGGAGTTGGGCTGGTTCCCGGGCCCATCCGGGAGAAAGCCTCGGTGGCCCCGCGCCAAGGATTGGCCATCCCTGTTTTTCGACGAACTGCTCTTCTCCACGGACGGAGAAAACGGGATGTCAGTATGGGATGTCGGGGATGGCTGCCAACTGCTGGAAGATCCGGGCTTGAATCCAATCGGCTATCATTCGGGGTCGAAGGAATTCCTTACCTTGATCGGAGAAAGGGTTCGCTTGAGCAGGCTGACGAAATGAGATGTGGCCCGGCCATTGCCAGCGGCCCGCCGGTCGCTACCTTCCCCCCGCGATGCCCGACCTGACTCCGGAAGAACGCCAGCGCTATGCCCGCCATCTTTCGATCCCGAATGTAGGCGAGGAGGGCCAGCTCAGGCTGAAGGGTGCCTCGGTCCTCATGATCGGCACGGGGGGGCTCGGTTCACCGGCGGCTCTCTACCTCGCTGCGGCGGGGGTCGGGCGGATCGGCCTGATCGATCCGGACACCGTGGACCGCTCGAATCTCCAGCGGCAGATCCTTCACGGCGAGTCGTGGGTCGGAAAGCCGAAGCTGGAGAGCGCGGCGGACCGCCTGCGCGAGATCAATCCGCACGTGGAGCTGGAGCTCCACTCCGTCCGCTTCACCCCGGAGAATGCGATGGACCTCGTCTCCCGCTACGACGTGGTGCTGGACGGCTGCGACAATTTCCCGACGCGCTTCCTGTCGAATGACGCATGCTTTTTCCTGAAGAAGCCGTGCGTCTATGGCTCGATCTTCCGCTTTGAGGGCCAGGTGACGGTCTTCGCCCCGCACCTCGGCGGACCGTGCTACCGCTGCATGCTGCCGACGATGCCTGCCCCCGGGGCCGCGCCATCGTGCGAGGAGGCGGGCGTGCTGGGCGTGCTGCCCGGGGTGATCGGCTCGCTGCAGGCGATGGAGGCGATCAAGCTGATGCTGGGCATCGGCGAGCCGCCGCTGGGCAAGTTGACTTGCTACGATGCACTGAATACCAGCTTCCGCGCGCTGCGCCTGCGCCGCGATCCCTCCTGCCGCCTGTGCGGCGACAGCCCCTCCGTTTTCTCCGTCAAGAACGACGAAACCACCGCCTCAGACTCCTGCACCATCCCCGGCATGCTCACCATCACCGTCCAAGACCTCGCCGCCCGCCTCGCCGCGGGTGAAACGCCCTACATCATCGACGTCCGCCAGCCGGAGGAAGAGGCGGAAGGCACCATCCCCGGCGCCATCCTCATCCCGCTGGCCACTCTGCCGGAGCGGATCGGCGAGCTCCCGGCGGACAGGGAAATCCTCGTCCACTGCCGCTCGGGTGGTCGCTCGGCGCGCGCCGTGACTTTTCTCACTGAAGCCGGATTCCCCCATGCCGTGAACGTGGAAGGCGGGATCAACGCGTGGAAATCGATTTGAGCGCAGCCGCTGCTTCCTCCTCCTCTGCCCGGATGCGGTCCACGTCGCGGTGGATCCAGACGCTCTGCACCAGACCCAGCATGGTCATGCAGATCACGGCGAAGGTGCCGGAGTAGCTCACCAGCGGCAGCGGAATACCGGTGATCGGCATGAGCTGCACGCACATGCCGATCCCCTCGAAGATGTGGGCGAAGAAGACGGCCACCACACCGCCGACGATGATCCGTCCCATGGGGTCCCTCGCATATGCCCCCACGAAGAGGCACAGGACCAGTAGCAACGCGTAGGCGGTAAGGAGCAACAGGCTCCCGCGGAAGCCCTGCTCCTCCGCGATCACCGGGAAGATGTAGTCATTGTGCGCCGTTTCCCACGGCACGAATTTCTTGTCGTGAAGCGAACCCTCGGTAGCGGTGGCATTCCACCCCACGCCTGACCAGCCGGATTTCCCGATGGCCACGGCGATATTGTGCGGTGCCCAGGCATCGCCGGTGATGTCCACGGGCTTGTTCTGGGCAATATCGAGGAAGAGCTGGATGCGCTTCGTCCCCGTCTCCGAGACGCTCGGCAGCACCACGAAATACGCGATGGGAATGACAGCCGCCGCCAGCAGCGCCATGCAGCTCAGGTAGCGGAAGGGTATCCCGGCCACCAGCAGGCACACCGCGGCGAAGGGTATCCACACGAGCGCCGAGCCCATGTCGCCCATGCCGACCACCAGCAGGAAGGGAATGCCGGTCAGCAGGCCGATGAGGCCCACCTTCACGATCGGCTCCTCGAGTATCCAGCCGACCTTCGGGATGCGTTTTCCCAGCCGCGGCAGGTCCTGCAGCAGCCAGGCCAGCAGGATAATGCCCGCCATCAGGGCCAGTGGCGCGGGCTGGAATTTCAGGAGACCGGCATCCACCTGGTGCACCTCGCTGCGGTCCTTGCCAAACAAGGCAGCGCAGAGGCCGAGCGCCCCACCATACAGGGGAATGGCCAGCCACTTGATCCATTTGTAATCGATCAGGGCGGCAGCGAAGTAGGCTACGGAGCCGATCACGATCCAGTTCCGCTGGAGATTGGCGTAGTGCTCCCCGCCTTGGGGCAAGTGGCGGGCGGCGCTTTCGATCGTGAAAACGCCGAATACGAGCAGCCCGTACATCGTGAGGATGAGCGGCCAGTTCAAGCCGAGCAGTTTGCGGAGCAGCGGCGTCATCGCGTGGGCCTGCGACCATACCGGTCAGGCCACGGGTGACAAGAGGAGTCCCGCGCAGACTTGCGAATCCCGCATTTCGCCGTGATGCTGCGCCCCATGCGCCGACTCCTCCTGCCCTTGGTTCTCTTCCTCGTTCTCGCCGGTGGCTTCGGCTGGTGGTGGTATCAGCCCGAGCGTGTGCTCGCCCGACGCATCACCTCGTTCATCGAATCGGCAGCCGTCGAGGAGACCACCAGCGAAATCGCCCGCACCACCCGCGGCAGCTCCATCGAGGGCTATCTCGCGCCAAATGTGACCATCCACGGCACGGACGAGACGAATAAATACGTGGAAGGCCCACAGTCCCGGGACAGCCTGGTGGCCAGCTACACCGCCGCCGCCCGCGGCAGCCGCCGGATTTCCTTTGAGGCACCGGTGATCGAGGAGCTGACCCTCAATGGGGACGTTGCCAAAGCCAAGGTGAGCGTGGACACCATCATCGAGCTCCAGAATGGCGAGCGCCCGGTCGATGGCATGCTCCGGCTGGACATGGAGTGGAAGAAGATCGAGAAGAAGTGGGTGCTCTCCTCGGTTTCCGCAAAAGAGACGGCTCGATGAATTTACCCGAGATTCTACTTGGCAAGCCGCTGTGAGTCATGCAGCTTCCCCGCCCCTGCCACCCGGCAGGTGACCTTTCAGAACGAATTTCACGCACATGGCCGTCGCACTCCGCCTCAACCGCCAGGGAACCAAGGACCGTCCCTACTACAAGATCGTTGCTGTCGACAGCCGCAAGCGCCGCGATGGCCGTTACATCGAGCAAGTCGGCACCTACGACCCGCTCAAGGAAGGTGTGAACTACACGCTCGACCTCGAGAAGGCCGACAAGTGGATCGGCGTCGGTGCCCAGGTCTCCGAGACCGTGAACAGCATCGTGCGCAAGGCCCGCACCGCGGCGAAGGCTTAGTCCTTTCCCGTCATTGCTTTTTCAAAGCCGCAGCTCCACGGAGTTGCGGCTTTTTCGTGCCCTGATTCTCCCCACCCTGCTCTCCAGCCATGGACTACTCCGCCCTCATCCACCAGCGCCGCCGCCGTCTCGGCGAGATCGACGACATGATGGCGGACGGAGCTTTCTTCAGCGACCCGAAGAAAGCCGGCGAGATCGTCCGAGAGCACCGCAAGATCAAGCAGACGCTGGATCTGTGGGAGCGGCTGGGGACGGCGAAGCGCCAGCTTGAGGAAAACGACGAGCTTTCCCGCGGCGACGACGCGGAGATGGCCGAGATGGCCCGTGAGGAAATCCCTGGCCTGCAGGCGGAAATCGCGCAGCTTTCCGAGGACATCCAGTATGCCTTGCTTCCCGCCGATCCGAATGAGGACCGCGACGCGATCGTGGAAATCCGCGCCGGAGCCGGAGGTGACGAGGCATCGCTTTTCGCCGCCGAACTGCTGCGCCTCTACCAGCGCTACTCGGAGACCCGCGGGTGGAAGACCGAGCACCTCTCCAGCAGTCCGTCCGAAGTCGGAGGCTTCAAGGAAGTCTTCCTCCGCGTGACCGGCGATGAGGTTTTCCGCATCCTGAAGTACGAGTCCGGCGTCCATCGCGTGCAGCGCGTGCCCGCCACGGAAACGCAGGGCCGCATCCACACCTCCACCGTGACCGTGGCCGTGATGCCTGAGGCGGAGGAAGTGGACGTGGAGCTGAAGCCGGACGACCTCCGCATCGAGGTCTGCCGCGCGGGTGGTGCCGGTGGCCAGCACGTGAACCGGACCGAGTCCGCCGTGCAGGTCTTCCACCTGCCCACCGGCCTCTACGTCCGCTGCGAGGACGGTCGTTCGCAGGGGCAGAACAAGGAGCGCGCGCTCCAGATCATGCGGACGCGGCTCTACGAAATGAAGCTGCGCGAGGAGCAGGAGAAACACAGCGCCCACCGCCGCGCCCAGATCGGCTCCGGCGACCGCTCGGAAAAGATCCGCACCTACAATTTCCCGCAGAGCCGGGTGACCGACCACCGGATCAGCCACACCTCGCACAACCTGACCGGCATCATGGCCGGCGACCTCAGCGAATTCACTGCCGAGCTGCAAAAGGCGGAAATGGCCGAGCGGATGACCGAGGCCGGGATCCGCTGACGGAGGCGAAATCCCTTCGACGCTACCAAGCGTTGGAACTTGGCACTTCCCGCCGGGAACTTCACCCTCCCCGGCATGTCGAAATACGCCGGTGAGCAAGTCCTCGTGGTCCCCCGCCCTCTCTTTGATGCCATCGGCACCTTCCATGGCATCCGCACGCACGGGCTGGAGGAGGCGCTGGAAAAGCTGCTCGACCCGGAGAATCACCTTTTCATGGATCGTGCCGAGGCCGAGGAGGACCCGACGCACAAGCAGCTCATCCCGTATTGCCTGATCCGCTGCGGCACCTCGATCCTGAACTACACCCGCGGAAAGTCCGGCGGCGAGGATCGCCTGCACTCGAAGCTCTCCGTGGGCGTGGGCGGCCACATCAACCCGGTGGACACCGGCGGCGGCCGCACCGGTCGCGACGCCTACTTCGCCGCCGTCGAGCGCGAGCTGAATGAAGAACTCATCTTCGAGACCGCCCACACCAACCGCATCGCCGCGCTCATCAATGACGACAGCAACGACGTGGGCCGCGTCCACCTCGGCATCGTCCACGTGATCGACCTCGACAGCACCCGCGTCGCCGCTCGCGAGGACGCGCTATCGAATCTTTGCTTCAGCGAACTCGCCGAACTCCAAGGCCCGCTGCTCCCGAATCTCGAAAGCTGGTCGAAATTCGTGATCGAGAACGTGGGGAACTTGTAAGGCAGCGATTTCAAGACCCGGCAGCTATCTAAGGCCTGCCGGATCGAGAATACCGATCACATTTTCTCAGCCGTCGGCTCAGGCTTCAAGGTGACGGCGGTTCCGGAGACGCAGATCATGAGCATCGTCTGGGCGACGGTCTCGTAGTCCACGTCGATGCCGATCACGGCGTCTGCGCCGAGGGATTCCGCCTCGCGCATGAGTTCCCGGAATGCGATGTCCCTGCCCTCCTTCAGCTTGTTCTCATAGGTGCCGGATCTGGCTCCGACGAGATCCTGAAGACCGGCCAGCAGGTCCCGGAAGACGCTTGTCCCGAGGACCATTTCCCCGAAGACCACGCCTAGGGACGATGCGACCTCACGGCCGGGAATCCCCACGGTCGTCGAGCAGTGGATGATCTTGCCGTTCTTCGCGGCAGCCGCTTGCCCGGCTTGGTAAATCCCGCCGCTCCCGCATTTCCAGCACTTCGGGTGGAGATCGTCATTCAGCGCCCCGCACTCCTTGCATCGCCAACTCATGTCATGCTGTGAACATGTGAGGGCTCGGCATTCAACAACATTTCGCATTGGCCAGACTCGACCGGCAGGTTTTCACGCCCCTGAAAGAAATCGCCGGATTTTTCGAGATTTCACGAAGAAATCATCATCGATTCACGTAACACGCCGTTGTTTTCAAACATATCATTCTGCACGACATGAAGACAAAAGCATTCCTCCTCTTCACGCTTCTCGCCGGTGCCGCCTTCGCGGCGGAAGCCCCTCGCGGTTCATTCACCGGTGCCGACTATGAGGCGGCCCGGGCGAAATCGAAGGAAACCGGCAAGCCGATTGCCGTGGTCGTCACCGACACCGAGTCCACCTGCCCGATGTGCCAGTCCGGGAATGAGGCGATCTTCAAGCAGATGCGCTCGGACTACATCCTCGTGATCGAGGACGAGGCCCGGAAGGACAAGCTGCCCGGAAACATCAAGCAGGCCACCTACGAGACCTACAAGACCAAGGGCAACGTCATCCCGATCGTGACCGTCTTCTCCTCGGAAGCCGACAACAAGATCCTCGGCGGCATGTGCTACAAGCAGATCGGCGAGGACAGCCGGAAGGCCTTCAAGAACCTCGACGCCGAGGTCGAAAAGGCCGCCGCCAGTGTCCCGGCCAAGGCAGCCGAAACCAAAGACGCGGACAAATCCAGCGGCATGCGCGAGTGGACGAATGCCGAGGGCAAGAAGATCAAGGCCGAGCTGGTCTCCTCCACCGACACGAAGGCGACCTTCAAGCTGGAGAACGGGAAGACCGTGGAATACGCGCTCGACAAGCTCTCCAAGGAAAGCCGCGAGGAGATCGAGGACGCCCGCTGATCCTCCCTCTCGCGTCACTTCATATCATCCAGCCCGGACGGCCCGCTGCGGTTGCCGGGCCTTTTCGTCGCTTGCCCTGTCCTTTTGGCGGGAGTCCATTCGTTGTCCTGGTGAACCAATCGATATCTACCATGAAACTCACGACCTTGATTGCATCCGCACTCCTTCTCCTGCCCATCTCCGTCCGTGCCCAGGAGGCACCGCCGGAAATGCCGAAGCCGGTGAAGCAGCACGAATGGCTGGCCCAACTCGCAGGCGAGTGGGAGTCCTCCATGAAATGCGTGATCGAGCCCGGCAAGCCGCCCATGGAAGGAAAGAGCACCGAGAAGGCCCGCCTGCTGGGCGGCTTCTGGATCGTCTCGGAGGGCCAGGGCGAGATGATGGGCTCAATCTTCTCCAGCGTCCTCACCATCGGCTACGACCCGGCGAAGGAAAAATTCGTCGGCACCTGGGTCGATTCCATGACCAGCACCATGTGGCAATACACCGGCACGCTGGACGAGGCGACCAATACCCTGACTCTGGAAAGCCGTGGCCCGTGCCCGATGCAGGGCGGTAAGATCTGCAACTTCAAGGAAGTCATCGTGGTGAAGGACAAGGACACCAAAACCTTCACCAGCCACATCCAGGGCGAGGATGGCGAGTGGACCGAGATCATGAGCGCGTCCTCCAAGCGGAAGAAGTGATCACCTGCGGGCAACAAAAAGCCGGAGTCGGTACGAGACCGGCTCCGGCAGATTGATTGGATGGGATCGGTGGGGCGATTACTTGCCCTGCGCCTCGCGCTCTTCCTCCGTCATGAACCAGACGGACTGGCCCTTGAAGTCATTCTCGATGGTGAGCTGGATGGCGGAGCCATCCAACATCAGGCCGGCGGCCTTGCCATCGTAGCGCTCCGGGTCAGGCAGGCTGCTCTCGTCGAGCAGGGCGTTCGGATTGCGGGCCGGCCCGTCGGCCAGCACCAAGGCGCGGGCAGCGTCCTTGAAGTTCGCCAGGCGCTTCGGACCGTCGTCACCCTCGGAGGACTCGGAGCGACCCATCACGCGGGCATTCCAGCCGTAGGAGAGGTTCGGATTCGACGGATTGTTGTCGAATTGCTTGTGCGCATCGCTGCGGAAGATGTCCAGCTCGGTGGGGTTGCGCGGGTCCTTGATCAGCGCGCCCCACCAGTAGAGGTCCTGCGACTGGTCCTTCCAGACCGGCAGGATGCCGGCATTGTCCTGCGCGTAGGCTTGGACACGCACGCCGAGGTCGCGGACGCGGGTCATGGAGGCGGACAGGTTGCCCTTTGCCATGGCGTTTCTGGTCAGGCCGAAGACCAGAGCGGCCAGCGAAATGACGATCACGACGCAGACCATCAGCTCCACCAGGGTGAAGCCTGCTGCCCTTTTTCCGAATGTTGGTTTTTTCATGTGAATGGGATCTTCGGGAGAAATCTAGCCGACAGGGGCGCGAGGCGCGACTTGCCGCCCCTGAAAGGCAACACGTCCGGCCCCGGATTCAACCCGAAATCCGGCATTCCCGCGAATATCCGCAGAAATCCACCCTCACGGTCCCGCTCACCACGCAAAGACGAGCGGCGGCACGACGATCTTCACCGGTGCCCGGCGGCGCTGCTCGCTCTCTTCGAGGGAACTCACCACGCCGTTTTCGAATTCCACGACGGTCTTTTCCTTCTCCTCCTGCGTCACATGGGAGAGCTGGCGGTAGGTCTGCCCGGTGTAGGGGTCGCGCGAGTAGGTGAAGTGCTGGACTTGCTCGAAATCAATGTATTCCCACTTCCCGGTCTGGCCCTTTTCGGTGCGCTTCACGGAGGTCTTCGTGGGCTTGCCACGGGATTGTGTGACCTCTTCCGGTGTCATGCCGATGGCGAGCTCCTTTTCCTCGATGAGTGCCTGCACCTCCACCTGGCGAGCGTGGAGCTTCTTGAGATTCTCGACGAAATTCGGGTCCTTCGAGGAGAAGGCGTGCGGGCCCACCCAACCGGAAATTCCGTTCTTTTCCCCCTGACCGCGCACCTTGTAGGCCTTTTCGGTCATGGCCTCGAGGATCACGGTCTGATCCGAGCGGAGGATGCCCAGCTTGCTCTTGCCGTTTTTGTCGGAAAAGACGGTGGCCTCCTTGATCACCTTCAGCTCCACCGGGTCCTTGGCCAGCGAGGTGAGGTGGACCACGTCCGGATCGCGGTCGATGAGGGATTTCCGCTCCACTCGTTTCACTTGGGCCGAGACGGGAAGGAGCAGCGACAACAGAAGCGTGGAAACCAGGGCGGCTTTCATGGGATCAAGATAGCGTGTCTGAGGCGGAAAGGAAATTCCGCGTTTTCTCCGACGCAGAATGCCATGCGGGTATTCACGAAATATTTCACCCGCCACGGACAGAGATCGCTCGCAACTTCCCGCGAACGTGGTCCCTTCCATCGGAATGGACCGAAAAACCGCGAAGGACTTCCCGCAGGAGCTGCTGAATCTCTACGACGAATACGTGCACGGGCAGGTCGGTCGGCGGGGATTCCTGGAGCGAGCCTCGCAATTCGCGGTCGGCGGGCTGACCGCTGCTGGTCTGCTAGCCGCCCTGAGCCCGCAGTATGCGCTCGCCGCCCAGGTCGAGAAGGACGACGAACGGATCACCGTTTCCTACGAGACCTATGACTCGCCCCAGGGCGGCGGGAAAATGCGCGGCTACTACGCCCGCCCGGCGAAGGTGGAGGGAAAGCTGCCCTTCATCCTCGTGGTGCATGAAAATCGCGGGCTGAATCCCTACATCGAGGACGTCACCCGGCGGCTCGCGGTGGCCGGATTCGCCGCCTTCGCCCCGGATGCCCTCACCCCGCTGGGCGGCTATCCCGGGAATGACGACGAGGGCCGGAACCTCCAGGCCCAGCGCGACAAGGGCCAGATGGAGCAGGATTTCATCGCCGCTACCAAGTGGATGGCCGCGCACCCCGCCTGCGACGGGAAGATCGGGGTGGTCGGCTTCTGCTTCGGCGGCGGCATGGCAAACACGCTGGCAGTGAAGCTGCCGGATCTGGTGAAAGCCGCGGTGCCCTTCTACGGCGGCCAGCCTCCCGCCGAGGACGCCACGAAGATCAAGGGTGCCCTGCTCCTGCAATTCGCCGAGCACGACGAGCGAGTAAATGCTGGATGGCCCGCCTGGGAAGAGGCGCTGAAGAAGGCGGGCGTGAAATACGAGGCCCACATCTACCCCGGCGTGAACCACGGCTTCCACAACGACACCACACCGCGCTACGACGAGGCCGCCGCGAAGCTGGCGTGGGAACGGACGGTGGAGTTTTTCAAAAAGCAGCTCACCGGCGGCTGAACCTGGGAGCGCCATCGAATCCTTGGCGAACCCGGCTTCCCCGTTCACCCTCCCCCCGTGACCGGTCCGCTTTCCCAGAAACTTTTCGCCGCCGCCAAGGAGAAGATCCCGGGCGGTGTGAATTCCCCCGTCCGCGCCTTCCGCAATGTCGGCGGCGAGCCCTTCTTCGTCCGCCGCGCCAAGGGCAGCCGGATCGAGGACGTGGATGGCAAGACCTACATCGACTACATCGGCTCCTGGGGCCCGAATATCCTCGGCCACGCCCCGGCCGTGATCACGAACACGATTCACGAGGTCGCCAAGGACGGCATCTCCTTCGGCATCCCGAATCCCTACGAGGTGGAGATGGCCCGCACCATCACCGACTGGGTGCCCTCCGTGGAGAAGGTCCGCATGTGCTCCTCCGGCACCGAGGCCACAATGTCCGCCATCCGCCTCGCACGCGGCTTCACGAAGCGGGACTACATCGTGAAATTCGACGGCTGTTACCACGGCCACAGCGATTCGCTGCTCGTGGCAGCCGGTTCCGGTGCGCTGACCCACGGCGAGCCTGACTCGGCGGGCGTGCCGAAGTCCTTCGCCGAAAAGACCATCGTGCTGCCCTACAATGACGTGGAGGCTTTGGAGAAGCTTTTCGCGGAGCAGGGTGAGCAAATCGCCGCCATCATCGTGGAGTCGTATCCCGCGAATGCCGGCCTCGTTTTCCCGCGGCCCGGATACCTCGACCTTCTCTCCTCAATCACGAAGAAGCATGGCGCGCTGCTCATCTTCGACGAGGTGATGACCGGCTTCCGCCTCGGCAAGGCGGGCGTGCAGGGCATCGAGAATCTCACGCCGGACCTGAGCTGCTTCGGCAAGGTGATCGGCGGCGGCTTGCCCGTGGGTGCCTTCGGCGGCCGTGCCGATGTCATGGACATGCTCGCGCCCATCGGCCCGGTCTATCAGGCAGGCACGCTTTCCGGGAATCCGCTCGCCATGGCCGCCGGCCTCGCGCAGCTCAAGCAGCTCGCGGGAACGGGCGGCGAAGGTGCACCGAATGGCTTCACTCGCCTGGAACAACTCGGCGCGCACTTCGAGAGCGGCCTGCGCTCCCTGCTCGATGGTAAGGGACTGCCCTACCGGTTCAATCGAACCGGCTCGATGTTCTGTCTCTACTTCACCGACCGCGAGATCGTGAACGTGGACGACGTGATAAAGCAGGACCTGGAGCTGTTTAAGAAGTTCTTCTGGGGCTGCCTCGACAAGGGCATCTACCTCGCCCCCAGCCCCTACGAAACCGGCTTCCTCAGCCTCGCCCACACCGAGGCAGATCTGGACGACACGCTCACGGTCTTCGACGAGGTGCTCTCTACTATCTAAGCCATGCACAAGTTCTGGATCGTTGCCTCAATCATCATGTTCTCGCCGGTGCAAGAGCTCGCGGCGAACGACATCGTCATCCAAGAAACCCGGCTGGGCCTGACCAATGCTGTGGCCCTGTCGGACGACGGGCGCTTCGCGGCCACGCAGCAGTTCTTAGGTGAACTGGCAGTGTGGGACACGGCATCAGGGGCCTTGCTCGAAACCTTGGAAGGTCAACCCAGCCACATTTTGATGGATCTGGCATTCAGTTCCGACAATCGCTACGTGAGCTACTGGTGCGCTAGTGGAGTCGTGGTTTGGGACTGGCTGAACCGACGTGTCATCTGGTCCTCCAGTGAATCTTCGCGGCTTTCCGCCGTAGCCGTCGATTCTACCCGGCGCAAGATCTTCCTCGGCGAGGGGGACACGCTTTGGCAGCGATCACTTGAGGATGGAAAAGAGCTGTCCAAAGTTCAACTGGGTGAGGCGGAAATCGGCACGATTTCCCTGACCGACTCCGGCAAGCTGACGATCGTGTGCAGGAAGACAGGGTTGATCCTTTTCGATCCGGAGAGCAACGAGGTCACCCAACGCATTGATCTGAATTATCCCAGGAAGCCCATCATGGGTCCTGAGAGTATTACAAGGAATCCGGAACTAGCGCGGCACACTGTTGTCAATGGCTTTGCCTCCGGCAAATCGGATCGAAGCGGGACGCGATTCCTCACGATATTTGAAAGCCGTGATCAGCCTTGGCTGCGGACCTTTTCCACAGACGGACGCCAGACCTTCGAGGTTCACCCGTCATCAGTGGAACGCATCTCGACGTCATGGTTCGGAGACTCGGGGAAATTACTGTCGATCAAAACGGACAAGGGCAGCGGCCGGAAGACAGTGGAGGCTATCGATCCGTCGAAGCCTTCCGAGACTAAAGCGCTCTCGATCTCCTTTCCCCGCGGCGTTACCATCACCAAACTTGATACGGATCGATCCGGGCGTCTCATTGCCGCGGCTACCGATAAAGGTTGGTTTTGCTACGAGGGGAACCCGGAGAATGCGGACTCATGGAAACTTCGCGAATTCCCGGATGTTCCCCTGAGTCGCGCGCTTTCAAGCATTCATCCGGACGGGAAGACGGCGCTGTATGGCTCCAAGTCCGGTGCCATCCACGGGATTACCATGGAGCACGGCTTGCAAGGAAAAGTGCAGGGCGAACTGCAAGCTGAGGTCACGGAGGTGATCGCGTTTCCGGATGGCGGGATGATGGCGAGCACGAAGAACGACGGTTTTTTTCTCAGGGCTGGCCAACGTCCTGCGAGGGCAGTGGACGAGAGTTTCGAAGTCTTTTGGAAGTGCGGCGACTTCATCGTGCGAAACGCTCCGGGTGCAAGGTCCGGGAACATGCAAATGGAAGTAATTCGTTCAGACGGTGAGATTCTTGATTCCTTCACCGACGAAGAGGAACTCCCTACGTTTCATCCGGTGAAGCCACTCATCATGCACTTCGACGCCGGCTATGAGAAATCGCGTTACCGGATCTCCGAGATCACGCCAGAAGGAAAGTGCCGGGTCTTGCACGACTCGGAGCGCCTATCGGAAGACGCCCTCTGGGCAGTTGCGGAAGACGCCGACACCTTCCTGATGATTTCCCACCCGGCATCGCTTCATCGCGTCGATGCTCGCTCCGGCAAGAGCACCAAGCTGAGGGACGGACTACCGAGAGATATTAATAGTATCTATCTCGTGCCTTCCGGAAAGTCGCTGCTAGCCCTCTGCAATGACTTTAAGAATCCGGTATTGATCCCCTTGGATCCCGAAAAACCTTGCATCGAACTCCCGAGAACGGTCGCGGATTTCGGAAAGTCCACGGCCAGATGGAAGGGCTTCACGCCAAATGGTCGCGGCGTCTGGATAGATTCCGGATTGGGTATATTGGACGACTATGAGAGCTACGCAGGACTCTGGGACACGGAGTCCGGAAAGCTCGTCGCAAGGCTCCGAGTTCACGAAGACGGGGCGGCCGTCGTTCTGCTCAGCGATGGGCGCTGCGATTTCAACGCAGCGGCAGCCGGTCTGGTGAAGCGGCGAAAGGCCGGCGAGACTACTTTATCGCCGGTCGAGCCTTCGCCGGAGATCTTCGAAGTTCTTGCACCCTATTTGAAGGCACCCTGAATAGCTGACGGACCGACTCCGATTTCAAAATCTACCGTCGGCATGGGCGACGAGCGATTCCCTCGCGCCAACCATAAATCCAACACGGGGCTGTTTGCCCCCATGTGGAACCGCCCCCACCCCGTCACTTCAGCGCGATGCGCACGCGGTAGAAGGTGGCCGGGGCGGTGGCGGCGGAAGCGGGGACGGTGGCGCGGTAGAGATCGCCACCTAGCGAGCTGATCGTGGCGCTGTTCACCTTCGCGAAGCTCCCGGCACCGAGCGTGGTGCTGGCTTCCACGATGAAGTCGAAGCGATCCGCGTAGCTCGCGGGGAAGGCGAACTGGAGCTCGAAGCTCCCACCTGCCGATGGCGCGAAATCCACCGACACCGGCAGCAGCGAGACCGCTTCTCCTGCCGGGATGTCACCGCCGCGCGGATCGAGCCCGTCGAGGAAATACTGGAGCAGGCTGTAGCCAGGTTGTGGCTCGCTGAAGGCGTCTTGACCGGTCGAGCCAAAGAAGAAGCGCTCCCATTCATCGTCCAAAAGATTGCCATCATCATCGCGATCGCTCGAGGCGGGCAGCAAGGCGACGGCGACCCGGGTGACCACGAGGGTCGGTCGGCCATTGAAAGGCGGCGAATCGGTATAGCCCGTCACCGCGAAACGGGAGCCGGGGCGCAATCCCATCCCCTGCTCCAGCGCGAAGCGATCCCCGCTCGCGTCCAGCAGCATCACTTGCACGCCGTCGCTGACACGCGGATAGATCGCGCGTCCCTGTGAGGTCACTGGAATCTCCACGGTCCAGGTCTGCACCGGACGATAGATCGAAGATGTGGCGGCCAGCGCGGTATTGAAAGCCGTGCGGGCAGAGGTGATCACGGCAGGAGTCGCAGCCCCAGCATAGCCGTTGGGTGCATCGCCCCCGCGGAGGATGATCCGCAGCGCATCGAAGGGCGGCATCATGCCCGGAGACGCTGCTACACCGGTGACGTGGCGTTGATAAATCGCATCCGCCAGCGGGGTCATCGCGGCCTTCGCTCCCGTGGCAACGGTCAGCGCCGCGGGCATGGAGAATCCCGCGGCATCCAGCAATGCCCTATCCGCTGCACCCAGATAGATCCGCGTGCTGTCCGACGCGCGACCGGGGAAGAAAGAGAACTCCGAGACCTGCGGGGCAGGCAGTTCGGCCGGTCGCGCCGTGGCGAGTCCGGCATGCACCAGCGACTCCACGAGCACAGCGACGGCACTGTCCTCCGGGTCCAGCGTGGTCCTCGCGGGGATGCGCCGGTAGGTCGTGGCCGCAGCCTGGGCAGCCGCCACCCATCCTGCCGTATCTGCCGAGAGGTCGGTGCCGGAGGGCGTGAAGACAGGCGAGAATTTCGGCGGCAGCACGGGCTGCATCACCCGCAGGATCTCACGACCGTTCCGTGTGGAATTCGTCAGGTCGAAGTAGAGCGGGGAATCCAACACGATCAGCTCGTCGGTCGGCAGGTTCGAGTCCGCGCGCAGCCGTGCCCCGCGAACACCACCATCCGGGAGCGCCGGGGCGATGGCCTGCATCAGTCCCTGCGCGACGAGGCTGCCATCCTGACGGCGGACATTCATCTGCTCGCCCGTGGCCATTTCCGTGCCCGCGGCATTGCGCGGGACCGCCACGAGATCGATGCCACTGGCCGCGCCGATGTCGGCGGGATTGGCAGGAAAGCTCGCCGCGGAACCCGGGTCCGTATTGGCGAGAAGTTCCGCCAGATCCGACACACCGTCGCCATCGCTGTCGGCACCCGCGAAGGGATCGAGCGCGAGACCGATCTCCACGTAGTCCGGCACGCCATCGCCATCCGAGTCCTGGCTGGCGAGCGCCGCCGCGGGCAGGTCGTAGTCGCGAGTGACGATCGCGCCGCTCGCACCGGTCGCCACGTCACGCAGACGGAATTGCAGGCCGATGTCATAGCCCACGCCGAGCGGACCATTCCAGCTCATCCACGATCCGGAAGGCATGCGCCGCCACAGCAGATCATAGCGCTCCGCATCATACAGTGCGGTCACCTGAAATGCCTGCTCATAGCTGCCGGTGGCTGGTTCCACGACGAGCGAAGGCGTATAGAGCGCCGCGATGGAATTCCCCACCGCAGAAATGCTGAGCCCCGCTTCCACCTGATTCGTCACCACGTAATTCGTGCCGGAGGGAGCATACACCGTCTCGCTCACCGCACTGCCGAGACCGCCGGTGCTGGAGACGAAGCTCTCCTTCATCACCGACGCGGGCACGGCTGAGAATGCACCGGAGCGCCTCGTCCAATGCGGGGCATTCTGGATGCCCAGCAACCGCGCGGACTCATCCGCCTGTGGATTCGCCGAATAGAAAAGCAGCGTCGCGAAATTCGCCGCGCCCGAAGGAAGCGCTGGCAAATCGCCGGTGTCCGTTACGGTCCACGCCGAGCCATTCCACTGCGATGTCTCGAAGGCCGTCGAAGGACCGCCTGCCGTGGCTCCGCTCAGGCGCACCACACCGATGCCTGGCAGCGGCAACAGCCCGGTAACAAAGCCGCCCGCAGGCGCGGGAAAGGTGACGCCGGTGGTGACCAGCGCATTCGCCGCCGCATTCACGCGGAACCACTCGGCCTTCGACCCGTCCGCCGCGATGGCGAGGATGCCGTCGGTGATGTTTCCCGTGCCGCCCTGCAATACGGGCAGGACCGACGAAACGAGATAAGGCAGGGTGATCGTCGCATTCGTGAAGGTGGATGCGGTGGTGACCGGCGTGGTCACCCGCAGCAGGTGCGCGGTGGCATTGCCCTGACGATAGCCCATCACGATGGTCTCGCCGGATGAGGTGATCACATTGCTCACCGGATACGCGGTCCCGGAAAGAGTGATGCGCGTCGAGCGAACCACACTGGCACCGCTGCGCTGCAGGATGCCAAAGCCGGTATTCGCCCCGCTCGCCGCGGCGTAGAGACCGACGGTGCGGCCATTCGACGAATCACGGAGCGGCTCAAGGCGATGGATGGGGACATTCGTCGAGCCGCTGCCGAGCGAAACGGGCGTCGTCGCAAGCACATTGAATACCTCCTGCCGTGCGCCATTCGCCCCGCCATTGTGGATCGTGGACAGCGCCCACTCCATGCCGCTGCCTCCGTCGATCTCGCCGACGCCGGACGGACCGATGCCGGTGTGCGAGGTGAAGGTGCGGGCCACCGGTATCGGCTGGCCGGGCAGCACCAGCGCGACGCGGTTCGTATCCGGAGACGCCAGCGACAGCACGCCTGTGCCGCCATAGATGGCCCACGCGGTATCCGCTACATTCGAGATGCCTGTGCTGACCGGAGGCGAAAAGCTCGTCTGGCCATCGCTCCCCGTGGAGCCGAGGCGCACGGTGCCGGTGGCGGAATCGACGAGGGCGAAATCCTTTGGCGAGGATGGACTCGGCACGAACCACTCCGCCGCGAGGCGTGAGACGGGCTCGGCACGGAGGAGCGCGGGGGCCAGCAGGGCAAGGGTGATGGATGCTTTCATGGCGACCGTCTTCGTTGGATTAGTGCTGGACGGGTTCGAGCGGGATCACGTTCCGGATCTCGCCGCGTTCGGTGAAGGTGACGATGAGGTGGCGATAGCGGGCTCCCTCAATGACCGGCAAAGGATCATCGACAAGGATCGCCGCGGTGACATCGGCAGGGATGTAGGGAGGACGCGCGAGACCCGAGGTGATAGGATTACCGATGGTGGGCAGGACGGTATCGGTCCAAGGCCCGGCGAGCGGGATGTTGTAATTCTCGCGAAGATTCACCACGCGGAAGAAGGGATCCGAGAGCTGGATGCCGGGGTCCTTGCCAAAGGTGACGCGTCGCCAAGACATGCGGTCGAGCAGCGGGGTGCATTGGACGAGATTCGGCCTGGCCGTCGGGAAGGCGGCACTCGGAAGCTGGTAGCGATAGATCATGAAGTCCATCAGCGGGCGCGTGCTGCCGCCGCTCTCCAGCGAGTTCCGCAGGCGGAAAAGCCGGTCCTCCGGAGGAGTGCTGCCTTGAATCATGGTGGACTTCCCTTGTCCGGAGCTTTCGATGGCACCCCGCACGAGACCGACGAGGACGCACGTGGCAACGTCGCTGTTGGCAGGCATTTTCATCGTCCACAGCGGGCCCTCGCCCGGAGCGTAGGTCTCGATGGTACGACGCATCTCGTAGGTCCCGGGTATCGGCCGTGCGGGCCACGGGATGATGGGCTGCGGACCGCTCTCCGTGGTCTGCCAGCGGGTACGCACCACATTGCTCGCCGCACCGCCGGGCCGCGGAAAGGGACCTGGCCCACAGGCGCGCACCGCGAAGTGCAGCACCTTGTCCGCCGGCACGCCGATCTTGTAGCCGAAGGCCGGACCCGGGCCGAAGACCGAAGTGACCCGGGGCGTCTGGAAGGGGTAGAAAGAAAGATCCGGATCCTCGCTCGGGATGCCCGCCACCGGCGACTCGCCGAGGACTTCCGACAGGCCGGTGATTTCCGGCACTCCCCCGCCCTCCTGGGCGATGAGGATTTCAAAGCGGTCCACGCCCACCGGATCGCAGAACCACTCGAGCTGCGCTTGGGCCACGCCGCCGGACTCGTCCAGCAACTCCACCGGCGAAAGCATCGGCGTCGGCAGGTCGGGATTCGTGAGTACCACGCAGCCCAGCGGGATCAGCGGGCTCGGATTCGCATTCTGGTCGAAGACCTGAGCGTAGTAGCAGACCTGCACGCCATTCTGCGCGGGCAGCGCATCGTCTTCCCACACGGAGGACGGCGGGATGCTGCCCTCCTGCTTCGCGATCAGGGAGAGTTCGCCACCATCGCCGACGCGGCGGTAGATGCGCCACTCCTTCACGCCTTGGTTCGGAGGAACCTCGATCGAGCCTCCGATGGGATTCGCGGTTCCATCGGGATTGAAGGAGTCATGCTTCGGCGGATTGTCCGGGACCGAGCCGATGGGGCTGCACCGGCGCGTCGCCGACGTCTTGAATTCATACCGAGCATACGGAAGCCCCTGGCTCTCGGGGGATGTGCCCTGCGTATAGCCGGACACCATGCCATTCCCGCCCAGGGCACGCACGCGGACGAAGAGGAACTCGGATTTTCCCATCGGCTCGCGGAAGGGCAGCGTGACGCGGATCAGGTCCGTGCGCTGGAAGTAGTGGCGCTTTTCATACAGCGTCACGGAGGATTCCTGCGACTTGCCGAGCAGGATCTGGATGTCCGCACCGACCACGGTGGAATGCTCGCGGGCCACGTCCACGGTGATGCCCTCGTATTCCCGCGGGATGCTTCCATCCTTCGGCTTCTCGCCGCTGCGACGGACGAACTCGATTCCCGGCAACGTGCGGCAAACCAGGAAGCTGCCCGTGGGACCATCCGGAGCCTTGAAGTCGCGCAGCACTCCTGATGCCGGAGCACCATGGCCACCGAGCGTTTCTCCCGGGCAGGCGGAATTTCCCACCGCACGGATGGTGTACCACACCGCGCGGTCAGGGTGCGTCGTGATCGTGGGAGCGCCCGCACCCTTGTCGTCAAAGGTGGCGTAGGTCTGCCCCGGCGTGTGTGCCACGTAGCCGATGCGCCCCGTCATGGGATTTCCCGCGCTGGCGAGGTAGTCGTTGGACGTGGACCAACGATAAACATAGTAGCCCGTCGCGGTGTCGGACATTTCCTCGCCATTCACCTGGCGGAACTTCACGCGCAGGAATTGCGATCCATTCTGCCCGGCGGGCACGGGAGCGGGGACGAATGTGCTCTGAACCGAGATGATCGACGGCGGGTCCGGGGGCATGCGGTCGCACATGCGCACCAGCGATCCCGGCGAGAGCTTGCCCGGCAGACCGGTGATGCCGCGCGCCGCCACGTAGTAGTAGAAGCTCTCGCCATCCGCAAAAGGACGCCGGATCTGGCGGCCATCCTCACCCCGGTACCACACGCCATCGTCGGCGAGGTCGAAGCGCTCCTTGTTCGAGAGGTCCGCAGCAGCCGCCGGGTCGAGCAGGTCGCCGATCATCACCGGCAGCATGTTCACCCGTCCGAAATCCGGAGTGGGGTCGGTGGGATCTTCGCCCTCCACCGCATCCAGCATCACCGCCGGATCGGGAGCCGTCGTGTGCCATCCCAGCGAAACGGCCACGCTTTCCTTCACGCGGAAAAGATCGAAGCCGAAGGAGTAAGGCATCTTCGCCTTGAGGACCGGGCCAACGCCCCAGCGGAAACGAGCGTTGAGATTGTCCTTCGGATTGATGGGATACTGCGAGCCCGCGGTGACGGGGTGCGGCACCTGGATCGGGGACGCCGGCGCGTCCAGCACCACCGGGGTCGCGGGATCGAGCACCACGCGACCCACCACCTGGAGATCCTGGTCATTCCCGCCAACCTCGCGCACCTCGTAGGTGGCGGCACCCGCAGTCACCTGGATGGCGAAGGCATGGCCGAGGCACATCATCACGCCTGGATGCGCGCGACCGAGGAAGAAGAGCCTGCCCAGGAGCTTCGGGTCATCGACCGCCGAGGCGATCAGGTAGGCCAGCTTGCCAGCGGCATCCAGATTCGGATCCGCCGGGGTGGCAGGAGGCTCGGCGGCATTGAAGGTGACATCGCGGTAGAGGCCGTCGATGCGCTCCGGTGCATGCTCGCCTGCCACGTCGATCTTCTCACCCAGCACCAGCAGCGCGCGAATGGTGGCCGGGGAGGTCTGCAGCGTCTGGATTCCCAGCCGCGTGAAATTGCCCGCGGCACCGATCGGTCCGGGCTTCGAATAGATGGCGAAGCGCTTGCCGAAGGTGCTCGCCGCATTGCCCGGCTGCCATAGCACGTAGGCATGCGTCTTACCATCGGCAGAGACGGTGGTGCCCACGGTGGTGAGCAAGGGATCCGTGCCCTGGGCGGACAGCGGGGCAATGAGCGACAGGCAGGACGCGGCCAGCGTCAGGAAGAGTTTCCGGAACATGACGGGAAGTTGGTTAGAGATCCACCGACCACGATCCGTCCTGGTAGGTGACGGTCGCACTTTCACTGAATTCGACACAGAAGGGACACCAGCCGGCCTTGCCGCTCAGTGTGCCCTTGCCGCGGAAGCGCAGGCTGCCGCCGTTCATCACGCCGGTCATCTTCACCTGGCCCTTGATCGAGACCACGCAGAGAGCCTCGCCGCTCACGCCCAGCAGCATCTTCCCGCCGAAGGTGGGCCCCTCGACGAAGTAGAATGCCCCGGCACCGACACCGGCGGAGATCCGGAAGAAGCAGCTCGCCGGAATGCCCAGCACCACCTCTGAAATCGGGATCCACACTTCTCCATACACATACGCCCCGGTGAAGGGCGGCGTGCCTAGCAGGTCCCCGACATCGGGGTCCACCAGGAGCAACGGAGCCAACGTGCAGGTGCGGCCGAAGAAGATGCCGCCCGCCGCTTCGTAGCTGGAGATCTCCACGCGCGCCGTCGCGGCGAGGTAACACTCCTGGATGCCCACGCCGACGCTGGCGGCGAATTCCGTGATCTTGATGCTCTGGAAATTGATCTCGCCGGAAGTCATCGCCAGCGATCCGCCGACTCCTATCGGCTTGATCACCGGAGCGGTCTGCATCGTGAAGCGCACCTCCAGGTCCGCGCGGACATCTGGGCTCACCCAGTCCAGCGGCACGTCCAGCGCACCGATCTTCACCTCGACCTGCATCTCGCCCGGCCCGACGCATCCGCCGCCGTCGCTCCGCGAGTCGTAGCAATTCATCTCGAAGAAGGCGTGCAGCTTCATCTCCTCCGGGATCTTGAATTGCACCTCTGCATCCAGCCTCAGCTTCCTCAGCGTATCGCCCTGGATGTGGGCATAGCCATCGATAGAGCCCGCGCCGAGGAAGGCATTCACGTCGCCGATCAGCCCGTTGATCGCATCGTCAATCGGCCCGAGTGCTTCCTTGATGAGCTCCTTGCACATCCGGTTCACCTCGGCGAAGGCGGAGTCGATCGCCGACTTCATCGCCAGGTCCAACTCCGAAATGTACTGCCTCAGCGTGTACTGGATCTGCTGGATGAATCCGGCTCCCAACAGGCGGTCGCGCAGCTCCGCGCGGATCATCGCCATGAATTCCTCCTTGTCGAATTCATGGAGCAGGTTGCCCGCCGTGCCGAGCACCGTATTCGGCAGGTAGGTCGCGCCTGCCGCCATCCGGTCGATGAAGTCATATGTGGTCGCGCGGATGCCATTGATGATCGCCGTGATCTCCGCGGAGGCACCCGCGACGATCTGTTGGAAATTCGTGATGAGTTCCTGGCCGACCTGCAGCTTCGACCGCAGCGTCACCAGATAGCCACGCGCCTCCAGCAACGCCTCGGTCACGCGGTCCAACGTGGGATCGAACTCATGCAGCAGCTCGTTGAGTTCGCCATTCAGTTCCGAGCTCAGGTCATTCAGCAACGGCTCCAGGACCGAGGCGATGTCGTCCGGGGCCAGCTCTGAAATCAGCACGCGCACCAGTGCCTGCACGATCTGGCGCTCCTGCGTGCCACCGGGGCCGGCGACCTTTTTCAAGATGCCATTGATCACCTTGTCCGGCGAGTATCCCGGCGGGGCGGTGAGATCCACGACCACGCTGCCGCCATTCCGGAAGGTGCGGATCTCTCCGGTGACCGAGTCGATGGCGAGGATGCCGCGCAGCAATGCCTTGTCCACACGGCCCACCAGATTCGAAGCGCTCGTTGCCGCGTCCGCGAGGTCGTCGAGGCGGCCCTTGATGCTCTCCGCGGGCGCTCCGATGCTGCCGTCCAGATAGCGGTCGAAGACCACCTTCAAATCGCCGCTCGAGGCATTCACCCAGTCGCCATATTGCTCGTTCGCGGCGACTGCATCCTGATAGGAATCCACGACCGCCTCATAAAGCGGGTCGATCACCTCTCCCTCGATCCTGCCGAGCGTCTCGTCGAGCAGCAGCTCGACATTGTCCGAGGCGAGCTGGCCGATCTGGTCCACGCCTTCGTTCAGCGTGTCGGTGACGAATTGGCTCGCGGCATCGGTCAGCGCGCGTGCCGCGCCTAGTTGCTCCTCCACTGCATCATAAGCGGTGCTCACCAGGTTGATCTGCGGCAGCCCGTCATACTGGGCACCGAAGGAAAGCTCCGCATTCTCCGCGCTCAGGTAGTCCACCTGATGCTCCACGTTCACCACCAGCAGGTCGTTCTTCGACGGCCCCCACGAGGTGAAAAAGCGCGAGGAAGCATTCCAGCGCAGCGGGTAATTCAGCGGCACCAAGCCGAAGATCGACTGCGAGGCATTCACCACGAAGCTGGTTTGCGAGCCGGGGTTCTGGTAGTCTCCCACCGCGATACCTGACACCGGAAACCCGCGGTGCGTCTCGTCGAACTTCGTATTCGTGAAGAAGGTATCACCGCCGCCAGTCCAACCTCCCGCGATGTAGAGCGGTGCCGGGATGTCGGCCTGCGCACTCGTCATGCAGTGAACCTTCAGGTCCTCGAAGAACGGGACGTTGCAGGTGGCTGCGAAGTTCACGTAGCCGCTCGAGGGGGCACCGGAGATGTTCGGGTTGTTGAAGTAGAGCTTGTTGACCGGATAGAGCGGGTAGCGCTCGTTCCCGGGGCCCTTCATGTAAACCTTTCCCGGCAGGCCGAGCCGTCCGTCCGCACCCACGATCTGGTCCGCTAGGGTTGCGATGTTCCCATTGGGCCTGAAGGCCAGGGTGCCCGCGAGGGGCGTCGTGATATTCGCCGCGCCGGTCACCAGGCCCAGCGTGAGGAAGCGCTCCGAGTAGCAGCTCGCGCCCACCGGCGGGCGGAAGTCCATGGCCATCGGCTTGAAGCTGCCGTTCCAGTAGGCCAGCGTCTTCGCACCATCGTCCTTCGGGTCCAGCGTCGCCTGCTCCAGCGCACCGGAGCAGGACAGCATGAGATTCGAGAATAGCAGGGTGAAGTCCGAGGGGTACGGCACGGTCACCTCGCCATTGATCCAGGAATCCTCGTTCTCGTTCGAGAGGTAGGTGAGCTGGAAGAGATTCAGGCGGAAGGGATACCCGTACATCACCACCTCGGGATCGAAGCCACCCTCCATCGCCACGTGGCGGCCGGAGATCCCGCTACTACGCACATAGTATTTCGTCACTTGTTCCTGGAGATCGTAGCGATACTCCGATGTCATGTCGGCGATCTGGCTCGCACCTTCCGATGGCTTCTCGACCGTCATCGTGTAGCCGGCATAGGCACCCGTGCCCTTGCGATACTCAGGCGTCTCCGGCTGGACGGACTTCTGGCTGGAGCTGTCGTAGCCGGCCAGAAGCAGCGCGCCGGGAGCCAGCACGGCTCCCTTTGCCGCAAAGGCCGGGCTCTTCATCAGCGCGTTTTCCGCATCATACAACTGGTGGCCGGGCATGAAGAAATCACCGGTCTCGAACTTGTCCGAGCGATGCGTGTGCGGTCCCGATCCCCCTGCCCCATCGCCCTTGATGCCCCACTTCAGCGTGAGCGGATCAAGGTCGGACAGCGCATGAAGCCCGCCATCGGGAGTGATCAGCATCCGTCCCGACTGTGTGATCCCTGCCACGCCATCCACCGCGCCCCCCGCAGGACCGCAGGCGTCGTCCGTGCAGGAGCCGTCGTAGTTCAGCTTCACGGTTTTCACGTCCGCGAGCTCGCTGCCCGGGCCAAAGACTCCGTCGGCGATCTTCCCGGCACCGCCGCCATCCCACTTCACCTCGGCGCCGCGCGGGAAGTGCGTGTGGAAGGAACCGTCCGCGATCTCAAGCCCCGCTTCCTTTGTCCGGGCCGAGCCATCGGAGGCAGCGGTGAAGACCGTATCACTTGCCGACAGGATCTTGGCAAAGCGGAGCACCCCGTCATTCGTCAGGCGATAGGACATCTCCGGCGATTCGTGCAAGCCGGTGGCCTGGTTCGTCTCCAACCGGCTGAAGGCCGCGACGTGTGCCCACTCCGCCGCGACGGACTTGAAGCGCATCTCTCCGCTTGTCTCGAAGGTCACATCGCTCGCTTGGTAAAGCATCGGCCTCGCCTCGTCGAAGACCCACGCATTCGAGCCAAAGCCCAGCGAAAGCGCACCGGTGTGACGGAAGGACGAGGTCAGCGGCAAGGTGCTGCCGAAGTTGATCGAGGACCGGTAGCGATTGTTCGATGTGGCGCGGTTCGGGGTCATGCCGAGCCCTTGCGGCAGGTGAAGGATCGCCGAGCCCGCCGTCGCTCCGGACGCAGAGAGCCAGGTGGAGGGATAGGTGACCTTCACTCCGCCATAGGTCGCCTCGGGAGTCTGCGCGATCGTCTCCGATCCGGATACCACCACGGCATCGCCATCCGTCTCCAGCCGCACGCCGAGCGAGGCGCTGCTGCCGAAGGTGTAGGGCCGGCCGGGCACGCTTCCCGCGGATACCTGGATCGTGGTGTTCACGAAGTCCGCGCCCAGCGATGTCGCGATGGGATTGTTCGCCAGCGTGTTGATTTGCGCGGCCACGCCACTGAAGCGCAGCGTCCCATTGAAATCCATCAGGCGTGATAATGGCGTGTCACCGGTCTCGCCATCGCTGTGATAGACCAGCGGGGGATTCTCCTGGTGCTCGATGGCGAGGCGGACCTTGTAGGTGCGACCGCGGGAGTCGAGTTGGTTCACCGGCGCGAAGGTCGCGGTGAAGGTGCCCGTGCTCGTCGAGGGCTGCGCGGGGATTCCCACCACGGTGGCTGCCATGCTGACGTTGAGGGTCGTCACGCCGCCATTCACGAGCGGCACGTTTGCCCCGGTGTCATCCGTGACCGTCGCGGTAATGCGGAAGGGAATGGAAGTGGTGGTCCCGCCCAGATCGTAGCGGGCCATGAAATACGGGACTGTGGCGTGGAAACGGTTCTTCGCCGGATCCGTCGCCATGCGGTAGGAGCGCGTCCAGCTCGTGACGCCCGTGGCATATCCCCTCACCCAGCGCTCCGCACCCGCGGCGGCATCCGTGAAATGGATTACCCTGAATGCCCCGGAGTCTTCCGGCCCGTCCGCCGTCAGCCAGATCGGCAGCGATCCCCCGCCGCCCGGCAGCGTCAGCGTTCCCAGCCGCTGGACCGTCACGCGCATCAGGTAAGCCTTCCCCGCACCGAGATCGACCCCGGGATCGACCGAGGTGCTGAGATTCACGGTGGCGGTCGGGGCCGCATTGCTCACCGTGATCGTCTGGCTGGTCCCCGGCGCCACATTCAGGCCTGCCTCCAGCGTCACGGGGAGTCCCGTCTCCACGTCGATGAGCTGGGCACTGAGACGGAAGTCGCCTTGTGCCGTGGCATCGGCCGTGTTTTTCGTGAAGCGCACCGACGTGGTCACGGTCATCGCCTCCCGCGTGTAGCCTGCGGCGGGATTGTTCCCGTCGGAGTCCACCACATACCGCGGACTCGCCAGCGTGCCGGTCGGAGCCGAGATCGACTGGATGTCCGCGGTGATCGTCTGCGCGGTCGCCGTGAGGACGAGCGACAGGGAGCAGAGCACGTTTCGGGCTACGCACGGCATACGCCGGACGCCCCCCGCTATTCGGGTCAACAGAGTTTTCATGGCCTGGGAGGGGGGTGACTCCGATCAGGGCTTCACGATGGAAGCCGAATGTTCAGGTATCCGTGACTACGAGTTAATACGCAAAATGGTCGAGGAAAAACTTTCTTGCAATTCGCACACTCAGACCCATTTCCCGTGGTAAATGAGGAAAGTCTCCTGTTAGAAAATTATCGTCATTTTGAAGATTTCTTCCGCACTCCTTTGATCCCCCGCCAGCCGTTAGGTTGACCTCCCACCGGCTGCCTGATCCCACCTCCCATGGTGCGCCGCGAGGCAGCCGCCACACTTCCCACCTCGTCGATTGACGCGGGCTTCCCGTCGCCCATTCTTTCGGGCAAACTCGCGGCCGCCCGCCCGGCCCCGCTCCTCCCGAGCCCCATCGCCGAACACGTCATGTCCTTCCCATCCAAAGGCCTCAAGGCCATCAACCACCGCGACACGCACTACCGCTGGATCTACCGCAACCGCGCGGGCAAGAACGAGCTGTGGGTGGAAATGAGCGCCTCCGCCGCCGGACAATACCTCATCGCCGACGTCCCGCGCGTGGTGAACCTGGAGATGATCCCGCTCGCCATCGACTACGCCCGAGCCAATGGCTGGGACCCGCTCAAGCGCGAGGCCCCGTTCCGCTGCAAGTATCAGAAGGGTGCTTTCGTCGCGGTTGATTCCTGACAAGCACGGGCCATGTCGTCTTCGCGTAAAACCTCCGGAAATGCGCCGCAACCGGCCGATCCGACACAGACGCCGGCAGAGTTCACCTTCAACCAGCGCGCGGCCGCCTTCTGGGAATGGTTCTCATCCGTATCGGAGGAATTAAGGGCCATTCAGAACGACAGGGACTCGGGAGATATCCCTTCAATCGTCGCGCCAAAGGTCGATGAGTTCCTGCCCGGTATGGCCTGGGTTTTCGGGCCGGGTATGGGGGAAGGCTTTCACTCCTTCACGCTTTCCGGTGAGGGAATCATGTGTCGCCAGATTCTCGCGGATCAATGGCTGCAGCGCTCGCCCGGTGTCGAGAACTGGACCTTCCATGCCTCGCGACAACCTTCCGGCACGGTTAAAGACTTCACGATAAAGGTCCGTGACCTGAAATTCCGCCCGATCGAATTCTGGGTCACACCGGAGATCGACGAAGAGGCAGAGGAAGTGGATCTCGTGCTCTGGCATCCGCTGGTTGCAGAAGTCGAGGAGAGCTTGTGCTCTCTAGCCTTGTTCCTCGTCCTCGACGAACTCAACGGTGAATTCGACACCACCTGCTGGATCGGCTCGGTCGATTTCAGCCAGAAGCGACTCGCCGAATCGATGCCCATCACGGAGATCAAGGAGTTCATCGAGGAGGCTCGCGCATCCCGCGGCTGGAAGATGAAGTCACCCATTGACTCATGGGTCAACTACTCCACATCAGCAGAAAAGCGCACTGACGGACCTCGCAAGGATACCATCGGCGGGACTTCGGGATGCTGGCCGGTGCTGAACTCCTTTCTTCGGGATTCAGATGCATTTGAAGATCCCTTCCTTAAACTCGGTGCGGCTTGGGTTTACCTGTCCTTTCCCTCCTCCTTTCTGCCAAAGGGTAATCAGGTAGACGCCCGCGAAGACATGGCGGATTTGATCACCTCGGCCCTCGAGCAGCACCGCGGCGGCATCCCCTTGGGCGGAGCGATCGGTGACCGGCTCGCCTACATGGACTTCCTGATTTTCGACGGAGATCACAGCATCGCGCTCATTCGCGACGCGGCTAGCAAGGCAGGTATGCCGGACGACACGCGTCTTGAGTTTTTGGATTCAAGCAAGCCGGGCGTGCCGCTGTTCCTCTGATGTCGCCTTGGTCGGCAGGGTCTCTCGCCGGATAGCCGCACCAGCTTGGACGCCGGTTCCAAAACCGGACATACATCCAACTCGCCTCCATGTCATCTGCCCGCCACGATGCGGGGCATGTTCATCCGGAGTCTTCTGAGCTTCATCACGGTGGCTGGCGTGTCGTGCGCCGCGCACCCCTTGCATGAGATCGCGGAGAAAGCCGCGGCTGACTTGCCGGCAGGGTGTATCGTCACGGCGGAGCAGATCGATGGTGCCGTCCGCTATGCCGTCGCCGGCAAGGCTGAGCCTGCGGGAGACATCGCGCCGGAGAAGCGCGTCTTCGAGATCGGCTCCATCACGAAGGTCTTCACCGGCCTGCTGCTCGCCGATGCAGTGGAGTCGAAGAAGGTCCGCCTGGACACGACGCTGAAGGAACTGCTCGGCGACGAAATCACCTTCGCCGATCCCGACGTGGCCGCGATCACGCTGGTGCAGCTTTCCACGCACACCAGCGGGCTGCCCCGGCTGCCGGACAACATGGCCGCCTCCGAAGCTATCTCGGAAGATCCCTACAAGAACTACGACCGGGAGGATACGCTGCAGTTCCTAGCGAAGGCCGAACTGCCCCACGCGCCGCCCTTCCCTGCCGCCTACTCGAACTATGCCATCGGCCTGTTGGGCGAGCTGCTGGCGGGCGTCCACGGGAAGAGCTATGCCGATCTGTTAGAAGAGAAGATCACCGGCCCGCTTGGCCTGAAGGACACGATGATCGTCCCGGGCGAGGACCAGCAGGCACGGCTGGCCCCGCCGCACGACGCAGGAAAGCCGGGGCACTCGTGGACCTTCCAGGCGATGGCCGCGGCCGGTGCCCTGCGCTCCACCGCGGCGGATCTCGTCACCTTTGGCAATGCCTTACTGGATCCGGACAAGACTCCCATCGCCCCGGCGATCAAGACCATGATGAAGATCCACGCGCCCTATGAAGGAAACGGTGAGATCGGGCTGGGCATCATGATCGGCAAGCTGGACGGGCACACCGAGTACAGCCACAGCGGCGGCACTGGCGGCTATCGCTCCGCGCTGCAGGTGATCCCGGACCTAAAGATCGTCCGCGTCGGACTGGTGAATACAACCTCGCTTGAGCCTGCGTTGCTCTTCGGCAAAACCCGCGATGAAAAGCATTCCGAAGCCCCCGAGATCAAGCTTACCGCGGAGCAACTCGACGCCTTCACCGGCGTGTATTCCTCGGGGCAATCCAGCCTCACCGTCCTCCACCGCGGCGAGCACCTCCACGTCCGCCTCACCGGCCAGCCCTTCTATCCGGTGAAGTGCATCGGCGAGGATCGCTTCCGCTACGACGTCGTGGTCGCCGAGTTGCGCTTCGCCCGTGAAGAGGATGCCGTGACCTCCGTGGTGCTCCACCAGAATGGCCGCCAGTATCTGGCCAAGCGCACCGGCGATGCCCCGCATATGGAATTCCCCACCGCCCAAGAACTCGACGCCTACACCGGCGAATACTCCCTGCTCGGTCAGACCCTCACCGTCACGCGTCGCGATGAATCGCTCATGGTGCAACTCACCGGCCAACCGGCCATGCCTGTCTTTTCCACGAAAGCCGACCGTTTCGAGTATGACGTGGTGAAGGCCGCCATCGAGTTCGAGAGGGATGAAAAAGGCCAAGTCACCGGCCTGACATTGCACCAGAACGGAAAACACAGCGCAAAGAAGCGCTAAGGATTTCGGAATTGGCGCCTTGTTGTTGCGAACGATTCGCAATAGGTTCTGCGCATGTTCGAATGCTGGTGGCAACACGAAGGCTTTGAGGCGTGGCACTTGCGGGGCGACCTGCGCGGGGCATCGCGCCGCTGGCAGCACCGCCTGCATGACGAATTGTGGCTGTGGCTCAATGACTCCGGCGACGGCGTCGTGTGGGGAAAGGACCACCGGATCTTCCTGAAGCCGGGGCTTTTCGGGTGCTTTGGCGGTCAGGAGGGCGAGGACTGGAAGTGGACAAGGCTTCCGGGTTACCACGCCGGGGAGATCCTGATCGTCCCCCGCGCCTACCTGCTCCAGCACTTCGGCGCGGCAGCCGAGTCGAAGAAGACGCCCTTTGCCCGCTGGCTGCGGGGCGAGAAGGGCGTGTCATTCGCCGCCCTGATGCGCTCGGGCGAGAAGCGGTTGGCCAAGCGCCTCGCTGCCGGGTGGAAAGCCCGCGGGGTGCCCGCCGTCTTCGAGCGGAGCCTTCACGCTTGGTTCGACGGGCTGCTTGGCATCACGCCCGCCCCAATGCCGCGGGCCTCGCAGAAGGGCCGGAAGCGGACCAAGACCCAGGTCAGCAAGACGAAGCCGATCTCATACCACATCCAGTCCGGCACGGCAATGTAGTAGTCCCCGACCACCTCCGTCCGCCATGGATAGAGCGGAGCGATCCCGCCCGCCACGGCATCGCCGATGAGGTGGAGCAGCACGGCCAGCCAGCACGCGAGGGCCAGCCACCAGCGGCCCTGCTTTTCAAAAAGCGTCACAACCATCGCGGCAAAGGGGGCCATCCCGGCAAGGAACCACACCGTGTGTGACCAGCTAGCATGCCGGTCCGCCAGCGAGATGTGTGGCGTACACACGTCCGGAAGCGCGCCGAAGGCCCCGACCAACACAAGTCCCCACGGAGGGAAGACGTGCCCGCGGCCCTTCGCCAGCGAAACGCACTCGGCCGTCAGGGCGATGCACACGGGCAGCAGGACATGGGTGCCGATCAGCATTTCACGACGCTAGATCATCTCCCCATCCGAAGGCAATTCGCCCGACGCGCTTTCTTGCCCCCCGCCGCCCGGGATGATAGGCAATCCAGTGCTCCCCCCTGTGCCACTGGCACGACCATTCACTCCTCCCGTGAATCCATGACACTCCGCTCCCTCCTCCTCCGTGGGCTTGCCGTCGCATTGCTCCCGCTCTCCAGCCTCCATGCGCAATTCGTGGTGAAAGGACCCGAGTTACGGCTGAACGGCTTCGTCAGCTCCGTGGAATCCGACACCGCCGGGAATGTCTATCTCGCCGGCAGCTTCAATGAATTCAACGGTACCTCCGGCGCAGGCATGGGCCTGCTGCGCCTCACTCCCGGCGGGGCGCAGCACGCCACGTGGGACATCGGCTTCGTCGATGGCGTGAATGACCTGATGGTCAGCGGGAATTTCCTCTACGTCGGCGGTTCTTTCACGACGGTCCGCACGCTCTCCGCCGGCAGGATCAACCGCCCGTATCTCATGCGCATCCACCTGACCGGTGCAAACGAGGGGAAGATCGACACCACCTGGGTGTCGGTGCCGAATGCTCCGGTCAGCCGGCTGGAAACCGACGGCACCAGCCTTTTCATCTCCGGCAGCTTCTCCGGTGTGAATGGCACGGCCCGCAACCGGCTGGCGAAGATCCTGACCGGCGGTGCCGATCCCGATGCGCTCGACAGCACATGGAATCCGGGCGCGAACAACACGGTGGAGGACCTCGCCTTTGTCTCGCCGTGGCTCTACGTCAGCGGGAACTTCTCATCCGCAGGCGGCATGTCGAACAACTACCTGCTCCGGCTCTCCACGAGTGGCAATGGAGCCGGAGACTCGGCTTGGACGCCCACGATCAACCGCCCGGTGGGCGCACTGGAAGCCAGCGCCACCCATCTCTACTTCGGCGGGGACTTCACCGTCGTGAATGGTGCCGTGCATCGCTCGCTCGGTCGTTTCTCACTCGCCGGGACGACGCCCACCTTTGACGCCACGTGGAAGCCGGACCCGGATGGCGAGGTCAGCAGCATGGCCCTCTCCGGCAGCACGCTCTACATCGGCGGAGTCTTCACTCGCGTGGCGAATACCCCGCGGCGCTTCATGGCCAAGGTGAACTCCGGCGGCACCGGCGGGCTGGACGGGGCATTCGTGCCCGAGCCAAATGGCTCCATCGAAGACCTCAAGGTGGTGGCCGGAAACGTGGTCGCGGGCGGCCGCTTCAATACCACCGTGGGCAGCGCCTCCGCCGGATATGCGATGATGAGCGGCACCAGCGGCTCCGCGCTTCCCGCCTTCGCCGGGACCATCACCACGGAGGGGCAGATCTACTCGATGCAGCCCGTGTCCGGCGGCATGATCATCGGCGGCGTCTTCGACTCGGTGAACGGTGTGCCGCGCACGAGCATCGCGAAGATCCTCTCGAACGGAACGCTCGATCCTTCCTTCAACGTGCCTCTCGTCGGCTTCAATCGCCTGGTGAGCGACATGAAGCTCGATGGCTCCACGCTCTACTTCTGCGGCGACTTCCTCACCGCGGGCGGCGCACCAACCCAGCATGTCGCCCGCGTGAATGCCACCACTGGAGCGGTGGACGCCGGGTGGTTCACCAAGCCGCTCACGCCTATCCTCTGCCTGGAGACCGATGCGAACTACGTCTACATCGGCTCGGCCGGGCTGAGATACATCGAGATCGCGCCGAACGTCCCGGTCGAAGTGAACAACCTCGCCCGCCTTTCCAAGGGCGGCACCGCAACCGTGGACCCAAATTGGAAGCCCTACATCGCGGCGGAAAATGGCAACCCCGCGATCGCCTCGGTGAACGACATGGTCTTCTCCGGAAGCAATCTCATCATCGGCGGCCACTTCATCTTCGTGGTCAATCCGCTCGATATCTCGACTCCCTACCAGCGGGTGTGCGTCGCCGCCCTGACCACGAATACCTGGGGCCAGCCAGTCAGCGGGTGGGGTGACATCTACTTCGATGCCGTCGGCGATGTCGGCACCATCTCCCGGCTGCTCCTTCACAATGGCGCGCTCTACGTCGCGGGAGACTTCCAGTTCGTGAACAACAACGAGTATTACTACGTCGCGAAGCTCAATCCGGTGACCGGCGCACAGGACCTGGCCTTCGACGTCTCGCCGCTCGATTACGATGATCCCTACGGCTCCTTCAAGGTGAGCACCCTCGCGGCATCCGGCAGCCACCTCTACGTCGGCGGTTCCTTCACGCACGTTTTCACCGGCATCGCACCGAATCCCTTCGAGGCATCGCCCTACATCGCACGCGTCAGCGCGAGCAGCGGCATGCTCGACTACTCGTGGTATCCCTACCCGGACGGACCGGTCAGCCGCATGGCCTTCGAGGGGCAGAATCTCTGGACCTACGGCACCTTCACCGAGATCGGCGGGGAATTCGTGGACGGTCCGGTGATTCTCACGCCCTTCAGCACCTCCTACCAAACCTGGCTCGCCACCTATCTCACCAGCAACGAACTGGCGGACTCCGGCTACACCGCGCCCTTCCAGGATCTGGATGGCGATGGCGACAGCAACCTCGTGGAGGCCATGTTCAACACGAATCCGAAGGACCCGCGGAAGAGCTACCACGCCGCGGGCACCGGCACCTCCGGCCTGCCGCTGATCGTGCGGGAAAACATCGGCGGACAATTTTACCTCACCGTGGAATACACGCGCTGGAAGGCCTCCGCGAATGCCGGCGCGGTCGCCACCCCGCAATTCAGCGACAATCTGGTGAGCTGGCCGCGCAACGGCGTGCAGGTCGGAAACGCCGTGAGCGTCAGCAGCGACCGCGAGCGCGTGAAGTTCCGCGACTCCGTGGCGAACGGGGCGAAGGGTTTCGGCCGCGTCCAGATCCTGCCGCAGACGCCGTGAGTCGGCTCACTTCACTTCCACCGATAGTGGCCGGTCAGCGGGTAGGTGAAAAGCACGTCCTCCTCCCGCGCACCGCCGCCGATATTGTGGATCACCAGCGGTACGCCCTCCGCCGTCTTCTTGTCGCTCACGATCATCACGTGGGGCAGATGCGGCGGCACCGTGCAGGTGACCAGATCGCCCGGCAGGAATTTTGATGTCTCCTTCGTATCGGCCACCTTGTAGCCGCTGCGCTTGAAGTAGGTCTTCAGGTTCGGCACGCGGCGGTGGTCGATGTTCTTGTCCGGACGGGAGAGCCCCCAGTTCTTCGGGTAGGCGGCGAAGTTCGCCTTCATGTCCTCGTGGACGAGCTTCTGGAGATCCTGGGAAAGCCCGTCGCGCAGCGCGCGGATCACCACGTCCGTGCAGACACCCTTTTCGCGCGGCACGTCGCCGCCGGGATATGCCAGCGAGACGTAGGCGGGATCGTAGGAAAGCGTCACGCCGATCTGCTTGCGGGCCGCGGCGACGATCTTCGCACCGGTGTCCTGCGCGGACAGCGGCAGCAGGGAAAGGCAGAGGAGCAGGAGGATTCGCATCACGATAGATACATGAGAAGCCAGCGCTTCCCTATCAAGCCGTGACCGTCTTCTCACACTGGCGAGAGTTCGTAGCCTTCCTTGCCATCCTTCATCACCCAGCCTTTCTCCGTGAGTTGGCCGCGCATCAGGTCCGCCTTTGCCCAGTCCTTCGCGGTGCGGGCGGCCCAGCGTTCCTCCGCCAGCGCACGGATCTCCGCGGGGACCTCGGCTTCCGGTTCTTCCTCCGGCAGCGTCAGACCGAGCGCGCGCAGCACGCGGTTGAAGGCAGCGAGCGCCTTCGCGGCCTCCTCGCCTTCCAGCTTCACAGCCTCGCGCAGGCCCGTGAAGAGACCGCCGAGGCAGCCCGGCGTATTCAGGTCGTCGGTGAGCGAGTCCCACGCGCCTTGGAATGGCCCGAAGTCCACCGCATCGAAGCGCACCTCGGCCGGAGCCTTCGCGGCCAGATTGCGCGCGCCCTTTGCCAGCTTCGCCATCGCCTCGCGGGAAGCATGCAGCGAGTCCAAGGTGAAATTGAGCTGCTTCCGGTAGTGTGCGCCAATCAGCACATAGCGCACCTCCATCGCCGTGAAGCCCTTTGCCTTCAGGTCGTCGAGGGTGTAGAAATTCAGCTTCGACTTCGACATCTTGCCGCCGTCCACCAGCAGGTGCGTCGAGTGGAACCAGTGCGCCGCGAAGTGCCCGCCGCACGCGCACTTGCTCTGCGCAATCTCATTCTCGTGATGCGGGAACATCAGGTCCTCGCCACCGCCGTGCAGGTCGAAGTCCGAGCCGAGATACTCCTGGATCATCGCCGAGCACTCGAGGTGCCAGCCCGGCCTGCCGTCGCCCCAGGGCGAGGGCCAGTAATTGTCGCCGTCCTCCGGCTTCCGGCCCTTCCACAGCACGAAGTCGGAAATACTATCCTTCTCGTACTCGTCGGCATTCGCCCGCTCGTTCTGGGTCTTGCCCAGGTCCAGTTCGCGCGTGTCGAGGCGGGAAAGGCGGCCATACTCGGGATAGGAGCCGATGTTGAAATAAACGGAGCCGTCCTCGGAGGGGTAGGCGTGGCCCTTTTCGACCAGCGTCGCGATCATGGCCACCTGTTGCTCGATGTGGTCCACCGCTCCCGGCTCCACGTGCGGCTGCAGCGTTCCGAGTTCCTCGCAGTCGGCATGGAATTTCTCCGTCCAGCGGCCGGTGAAGTCCTTCAGCGTCTGCCCGGCAGCCATCGAGTCGCGGATCGTCTTGTCGTCCACGTCGGTGATGTTCCGCACGTGGAAGGTCCGCATGCCGCCGGTCTCCAGCGTGCGGCGGAAGACATCCTGCAGCACGAAGGTGCGGAAATTCCCGATGTGCGCGGGACCGTACACGGTGGGACCGCAGCAGTAGAACCGGAAGGTAGAACCGTCGAGGGGGCGGAGCTCCTTGAGCTCGCGGGCCAGCGTGTCGTAAAGCCGCATCGCCACGGGGTCTAGCGGGAGGCTCCCGCGAATTCAACCGCGATCACAGCACAAAGCCTCAGCGGCTCACACGGATCTCCCTTACCCGGGGTGCCTGACCGGCCTCCACGATTTCCACCGGGATCGTCAGCTCGCCCATCGGCACACTGGAAATCGGGACCGCCTCCTGCCCACGGGTCCGCAGCTTCCATGCCGCCAACGTGAAGGCGACACAGACCAACGCGATCCCAAGGTTCTTGAAGCGACCAGCTGCCATGAGTCGCGGGAACAAAAAGGAAGTTTTTGGAAAATATCAAGATTTATTAAAAACTTTTACCATTCGCCTATACCCTTCCCGCATGTTTTGTTCCCTGCCGGAATGGCACGCGACGAACGAAAGCGCCACTTGGTAGCGGGGATGCTGGTCATCGCCTTCATGGGTCTTGTCGGGCTGATACTGGTGATCGGCACCACCCTTCCCGGGCTGATCGGAGAAGTTTTCACGAAGGTCGTCGGCTTCCTTACCTCCCCTTTCCTGCTGGAAGGTTCACTGATCTTCGCCGGCTTCACTTTGGTGATCCTCATCAACTCCTGGCGACGTCACCGGGATGGCGATGAGTTCGTGTATCTGGACGAGCTGAACGCCACCTCCGCGGCTCCCTCCGAGTCTGGCGACCTCCCATCTGCCCACCGGGAGATCCCGGGCACGGTGGATGCAGGCCGGACTTCGCGGCCTTGAACCTCGGAATCCCGCGGGCAGCCGCAAAAAAACCGCCGGGCAAGCTGGGCTCGTCCGGCGGCTAAAAGAGACGGTCGATACTGTCCGCGATCAGCGGCTGCTGCGACGCGCGGCTTCTTCCAGGAAGATCTCCGCAAGGCGGAAGCAACGGCGCGAAATCTCGCGGGCGTCGTGATCGTCGATCAGGGCGAGGCCTTCCTCACCGACTTCCGACTGGAAGATCTTCCACGCCTTCTTGGCCACCTGCTCGGGATCGAGCTTCGGACGCTGGGGCGCGTGCATGGCCGGGGCGTGATTGCCTTCAGGCTGCTGCAATGGGACAGCCGGTGCGGGAGCCTCGGATGGCGCGGCCACAGCGTGCGGATGCTGGTGCTGCGGAGGCGACTGCTGGAAGCCACCCTGACCTTGCTGGCCGCCTTGGCCTTGACCCGGGCCCTTCTTCTTCCGGCGACGGCGCTTCTTCGGATTGCCCGGAGGCTCGCCACCGGCGGTTTCCACCACGAAAGGAATCACGTCCTGGCCCTGTTCGCGCGGCGAGCTGTCGGCATCGCGCTCAACGGCCTCGGACTCACGGTCGGCAGGAGCCTCGGAACGGGCAGCAGGAGCCTCGGACTCGCGCGGGGCCGCTGGCGCTTCAACTTCGGCAGGTGCTGCCGGGGCCTTCTCCTCGCTTGCCGCTTCCGGCTTTGGCTTTGCGGACTTGCGGACAGCGGGCCGTTTGCGCGCGGTCTTCGTGGCCGGAACTTCTTCGGCCGCAGGCGGCTCTTGGAACTCTTCGCTCATGTGCGATGCCAAGAAGAACGGACAGCGCTGCGGCGTCGAGCGCAAAGCCCCGGCGATGCACGAAGTCACAAAAAAGGGCGCCCGGCGTGCAATGAAGCACCAACCGGACGCCCTTCGGCAAATCAGACGGATAACTTAGAAGTTCCGGATATCGTCGAGGCTATCCTTGTGCTTCGGATCGGTGTTGGTCTTGCCATCCGGTCCGGCCGACCACAGGTCGAAGTCAGGATTCCGGGCCTGGGATCCGGTGCGGTAGCGGTAGAAGTTACCCCATGGATCGACGATGCGTGCCTGGCCGTTCGTGCCCTGTATCCATGCCTGACCGCCCTTGGTGTTGTTCTGGGGGTCAAGCGAGTCGAGGTAGATCTCGGAGCTCTTGTCCGCCTCGACGGCGTCCCAATACAGCGCCTTGTAGAGGACTTCGTCGCCACGGTCGCCATTGGCATCCGGGCTGTCGGGGTAGGACTTGTTCTCGGAGTGGTACTTCTGAAGAGCACCGGAAAGCAGGTCCACCTGAAGCTTCGCCTTCGTACGGGCGTTCTTCTGGTTTACGAAGCCGAAGGCTCCGAGGGTGAGGCCGGCAAGGGCGAGGATGATGGCGACGACCACGACAAGCTCCATCAAGCTGAAGCCCGCATGGCGGCGGCGGATACCTTGGATTTTCATGGGTGTCTGAAGGGTTGGTGAATCGGGCGGACACGGGGTCCGCCCGCATCCGCTTACATGTTGCCCATTTCGGAGATGATCTTGATCAGCGGCAGGAAGAGCGCGAACACCACCGCACCGACGACAAGTGCGAGGACGACGATCATGATCGGCTCAAGGATAGAAGTAAGCGCGGTCACGGCATTGTCCACTTCATCGTCATAGACGTCCGCCACCTTCAGGAGCATTTCCGGGAGTTGGCCGGTCTCTTCACCCACGTCCACCATCGAAATCACCATCGCTGGGAAGATCTTGGAGGACTGGAGCGGGCTGACGATCGATTCACCTTCCTTGACCGCCTCGTGGACCTTCTCGATCGCGTCGGACACGACCACGTTGCCGGCGGTGTCACGGGTGATGTTAAGGGCCTGGAGGATCGGCACACCGGAGGTGACCAGGGTGCCCAGGGTGCGGGAGAAGCGGGCGACGGCCGACTTGAGCTGGATGTCACCGAAGATCGGCAGGCGCAGCTTCAGGGTGTCGAGAGAGCGGCGGCCCTTCTTCGTCTTGCCCCAGGCATTGAAGCCCACGCCGATGAGGACGATGAGGACGGCGAACCAGACCACGTTCGGGATCGGCGGGACCAGCGTCGCATTCAGGAAGAACTTCGAGGTGCCGAAGACGATCCGCGAGATGGCGGGCAGCTCGGCATTGCCAAGCTCCGCGAACATCGACTCGAACTTCGGAACGATGAACAGCATCAGGAAGACAAGGATGCCGACCGCGATGAACATGACGATCACCGGATAGACCATCGCCGAGACGATCTTGTTCTTCAGCTTGTGGGCCTTTTCCTGGTACTCGGCCAGACGGACGAGGACGACTTCAAGCACACCGCCCAGCTCGCCGGCCTTCACCATGTTGACATACAACTTGTTGAAGATCTTCGGGTGCTGCGCGAGCGACTCGGAGAAAGTGGAGCCGGACTGGACCGAATCCGCGAGGGCGGCAATGGTGCCCTTCAGCACCGGATTCGGCTCCTGCTTGGCAAGCACGGTCAGGCCACGGAGAAGCGGCAGGCCGGAGTCGATCAGCGTCGCGAGCTGACGGGTGAAGATCATCAGCAGCTTCGGCTTGATGCGGCCACCGACGGCTGACTTTTCCTTCTTTTTGCCTGCAGGTGCCTTGCCTTTCTTGGCACCCTTTTTCGCGGCGAGCTTGCCCTTGCCGGCCTCGACAACCTGCAGGGGGTAGTAACCTTGCGACCGGAGCTGCTGGATGGCTTCGGCTTCGCTGGTGGATTCGATCGTGCCGGACATCTGCTCGCCCTTGGCATCGGCGGCGGTGAATTGGAACTGAGGCATGGGGTTGTTTTTAAATCGAGTGGAACAAGTGTGAGCGGGCCCGAGGGAGCTGGCCACTCAAATTTCGCGGTGAAAAATGGGTCAGGTGTATTTCAGGACCTCCTCGATGGTGGTGTGGCCGAGGTAGATGTTCCGCAGGCCGTCCTCGCGGAGGGTCTGCATGCCCAGCTCCATGGCCTTCTGCTTCAGCACCACCGTCGGAGCGCGGTCCGTGATGAGCTCACGGAGCGGGTCGGTGATGTCGAGCAGCTCGTAGAGGCCTTTCCGGCCCTTGTAGCCGCTCTTGCCGCAGACGTCGCAGCCGCGGCCGGTGTAGAAGTCCTTGTCGCCCAGCTCGTGGACCGCCACGCCGAGCTGCATGAGAATGCTCTCGTTCGGCTCGTAGGACGCCTTGCAGTTCTTGCAGATGGTCCGGACGAGACGCTGGGCGAGCACGCCCTCCAGCGATGCCGCCACGAGGAAGGGCTCGCAGCCCATGTCCACCAGACGGGTCACGGCACCGGGGGCATCGTTCGTGTGGAGCGTGGAGAGCACCAAGTGACCCGTGAGCGATGCCTGGATGGCAATCTGCGCGGTATCCATGTCACGCATCTCTCCCACCATGATACGGTCGGGGTCCTGACGGAGGAAGGCGCGCAGCACCCGCGGGAAGGTGAGGCCGATGCTCTCATGCACCGGGATCTGGATGATGCCGTCGATGTCGTATTCAACCGGGTCTTCCGCGGTCAGCAGCTTCGAGTCGGTGGTATTGATCCGGGCCAGCGCGGCGTAGAGCGTGGTCGTCTTGCCGGCACCCGTGGGGCCGGTGACGATGAAGATGCCGTTCGGCTTCTCGATGGTGTCGCAGATGTATTCGTAGATCGACTCCGGCAGGTGGAGATTCTCCAGCGAGAGATTCACCGACGAGCGGTCGAGAACGCGGAGCACGACGGACTCACCGTACTGGGTCGGCAGCGTGGAGACACGCATGTCCACCTGGCGGTCGCCGACCTGCTTCACGATACGACCGTCCTGCGGGACGCGGCGCTCGGCGATGTTCATGTTCGACATCACCTTGATACGCGAAATGATCGCCACGGAAAGGTGCACCGGCGGCGGTGCCATCTCGTAGAGCGAGCCGTCCACACGGTAGCGGATCTTGAAGTCCTTTTCGAAGGGCTCGAAGTGGATGTCCGATGCGCGCTCCTTGATGGCCTGGAAGAGCACCAAGTCCACATAGCGGATGATCGGTGCAGAGTTCGCCTCGGCTTCCATCTCGGCAGCGCTGAGATTGGCATTCACGCCGTGCTCGAGCTGCTGGAGGATGTCATCCATCGCCTTGCCCTCGCCGCCGTAGCACTCGTTGATCTTCGCCTCGACGACGTAGTCGGGGGCGATCGCCAGCACGACCTCGCGGCCGAGGGCGAAGCGCAGGTCCTCGATGGTCTGCGGGTTCATCGGGTCCACGAGCACGACGTGCAGGCCGTCATTGTCGTAGTTCACCGGCAGCGCGCCGTGCAGGCGGGCCATGCCGGCGGGCAGCAGGGCCAGCAGTTGGTCCGGCGGGGTCCACTCGCGGATGTCCACCACCGGTGCGCCCAGCTCGGACGCGACCACCGGCCAGACGTCGTCGCGGTGATTGATGACCTGGAAGTCGGCGAGGATCTCAGCAGCCTCCTTGCCGCTGTTCTCGACTTCGTGAAGGATGTCCTGACCGAGCGAGCGGTCGATCAGCCCGCGGCTGATGAAAAGTTCTACGATCTGGTTGTTGTCCATGGATCGGGTTTTAAGAAATTGGAAATCTGGGATTTATAACTCGGATCCTGGGATCAGTCGAAGTCCGACATCGTCACGTGGATGACCTCGTCCGCGGAGGTCAGGCCGGCGAGCACCTTGCGGATACCGTCATCGCGCAGCGTGCGCATGCCTAGCTCGCGGGCGCGGCGGCGAAGCTGGCTGGAGGTGAGGTTCTCGTTGATCATGTGACGCACCTCGTCATCGATCTGGAAAAGCTCGAAGAGGCCGATACGACCGCGGAAACCATTGCGGCGGCACTTGTCGCAACCGACCGGCCCCATGACCTGCGAGCTGTCGCCGCGGCTGGTGTCGAAGCGCAGCGAGCGCGCTTCCTTGTCGGTGAGCGTGTGCGGCTGCTTGCAGACCGGGCAGAGCTTGCGGACCAGACGCTGGGCCAGCACGGCACGGACGGCGGAGGCGATGAGGAAGCGCTTGATGCCGATGTCCGCGAGACGGGCGACGGCGGAGGGCGCATCATTCGTGTGGAGCGTGGAAAGCACCAAGTGACCGGTGAGCGACGCGTTGATGGCGATGTTCGCCGTCTCCGCGTCACGAATTTCCCCGATCATGATGATGTTCGGCGCCTGGCGGAGCATCGCGCGGAGGGCAGCGGCGAAGGTCATGCCGATGTCCGTCTTCACCATCACCTGGTTGATGCCGGGAAGCTCATACTCGACCGGGTCTTCCACGGTGATGATCTTCTTGTCCGGCTTGTTGATGACGTTCAAGCAGGCGTAGAGCGTCGTCGTCTTGCCGGAACCCGTGGGACCGGTGACGAGGATGATGCCGTCCGGCAGGCCGATCAACTTCTCGAAGGTGGACTGGTCATCGGAGAAGAACCCGAGCTCCGGCAAGCCGAGCACGAGGGCCGACTTGTCGAGGATACGCATGACGATCGATTCGCCGTGGTTCGAGGGGACGGAGGAAACACGGAGGTCGATCTCCTTCTCCGCCGTCTTCACCTGGATACGTCCGTCCTGCGGAAGGCGCTTCTCGGCGATGGACATCGTGCCGCTCATCACCTTCAGACGGGCGATGATGGCGGGGAGCAGCTTCTTCGGGTGCTCGTCCACGATCACCAGCTTGCCGTCCACGCGGTTGCGGATACGGACGGAGGTTTCCAGCGGCTCGATGTGGATGTCGGAGCAGCGCATCTTCATCGCGTCCACGAGCAGGTTCTGCACGAGGCGGATGATCGGCGCGTCGCCGTCGGTGACTTCCACGTCATGGCCGCCGGGATTGATCATCGATCCGGACTCGGTGGCTCCGTAGAACTGCTTGAGCAGCACGTCGATCGCATTGACCGGCGCGCAGACGAAGCTGACTTCCCGGCGCAGCACGTGCGGCAGGCTGTCCATCGTCTCGAACTCGAAAGGATCCCCGACCGCCACGGTGAGGAAAACGCCATCGTCCGCGACCGGCACCACCTTGTAGCGGCGGGCGATCTCGTCCGGGATGGCACCCAGGATCTCCGAGGAGAGGGTCATCTGGGCGAGGTCGATCGCCTCGATGCCCGCATTCTGGGCAAGCACGGCGCAAACCGTGTTTTCCGAGAGGTCGGTATCGCTGAGCAGACGCTCGATCACGGAACCGCCCTTGCTGCGGGCTTGATCAAGCACGTCGGGATCGACCACGCCGGCTTCCACCAGCAGGTCGGCCAAGTAATCTTCGTTGGAGAACACGGGTTTTCGGGCCTTTTTGGAAATCGAATGAAAGAAACGCGGGACGTGTCGCACGACCCGGCGCTCACACACTGGTCAAGCTGCTCCCGCTTTGTCAACCTACCGCCAAAACATCGATGGAGTAATCCGCCGGGGGTAGGCACGGCGTATTGACGATGCGGTGGCGACGACCGCCAGAGCTTGATAATTCAGCTCATCGGAGCACCACACCGGCGGCAAAATCGAGCGTCCGGCAGGTGCCCGTGGACCCCGCAGGAGGGGCAGGCCTCCGAGCTGTCGTCCCCGTCGAGCTTCGCCAGTTCCGTCGTCAGGATACCGGTGGGCACCGCGATCACCGCATAGCCGGTCAGCGCGAGCGCGGAGGTGAGGAAGCGCCCGAATGCCGTGACCGGCGTGATGTCGCCAAATCCCAGCGTGGTGATGGTGACGACGGCCCAATAGACGCTCGTCGGGATGCTGGTGAAGTCTCCGTGCGGCCCCTCCACCAAGTACATCAGCGTCCCGGCGATCACCGAGATCGCCACCATGAAGGAGAAGAACACCGTGATCTTCGCCCGCGCGCCATAGAGCGCCCGCACCAGCAGCTCGGCGCCATTCACGTGACGCACCATCTTGAAAACCCGGAACATCCGCAGCATGCGCAGCACCCGGATGACCAACAGCGCCTGCATGCCCGGGAAGAATACCATCAGGTAGGTGGGCAGCACCGAGAGCACGTCGATGATGCCGTAGAAGCTCCGCGCGTAGCGCAGGGGATGGCGCACCACGCTGAGCCTCAGCAGATACTCCAGCGTGAAGAGGATCGTGAACGACCACTCGACCACCTGCAGCGGCCCGGCATAGTCCCGCTTGATGGCGGGCACGCTTTCCAGCATCACGCAGATGACGCTCAGGCCGATGAGCCAGAGCAGCGTCACGTCGAACCGCCTCCCCGCCGGCGTCTCCGCCTCGAAGATAATCTCCCTGATCCGCTCGCGGCGAGAGGGCTGGGACGGCTCGGACATGCCACGACTGGAGAGGAAGAAATGACCTGCGGAAAGAGCTTTCGTTGACCGCACGGGTGTCGGGGGCCATGAATCATGCGCCGCCTTGCGATTCATGAGTACCGACGGAGACGCCCCACCCCAGAAGAAGAAGCGCCGCCGTGGCCGCAAGTCATTGATAGCACTCGTGGTGATCTCCGGCGGGCTGGTCTGGCTGAATGGCCCGGGCTGGCGATGGCTCGGCGGGATCGGCGCGCGCAAGGCCCTCGAAGGCAGCGGACTCACCGCGGATTTCGACCTCAAGGGCACCCTGCTCGGCGGGATTCGTGTTGAACGGCTCTCCGTTTCCGGAGGACCGATCCGCAAGCTGGAGATCGGCTCCGTCGGCCCGCTTTACCAACTCAAGAAAATCGTCCGAGGCGAACTCGACGGCGTGGCGGTGGAGAAGATCGACGCGATCATCGACCTCGCGGCCGATCCCCTGCCCTCCCGCGGCGGGCCGAAGGAAGAAAATCCCGACGACCTGCCGACCACGCTGAAAAAGATCCGCGCGATGCTGCTGCCGATGGACCTGCGGGCCGCGGACCTGCGCTTCCAGCTCGTGCGCGGCGAGGAGAGCCTCGTGGTGCTGGATACCAGCACGTTTTCCCATGCGCCGGGCAGCGATGAATTCCGGCTGTCGCTGGGCCAGCTCGGCGTCACCTCCGGCTACTCTTTCGAGGCGCAGGAGTCGGTGATCGTGTGGGGAGAAAACGATCTTTCGCTGGATCGCTTCGACGTCACCCCGCGTCTCGGCGTCCGCGACGTGCAGGTGGAGATCGGCACCGGTGGCCAGATTTCCGGCACGGGCGTGGTGCAGATCGAGGATTCGCGGCTCATCCTTGCCGGGAACCAATCGTCCGCCACGGTGAAGCTGGAGGGCGACCCGCTGGTGGTGCAGGAAGCCGTGAAGAATTTCGCGCTCGAACTCCCCGCCGAGGCCACCGTCCGGCGATTGGAAGCGAGCATCGAGGGCTTCGACAAGACGCCCGACCAATGGCAGGCCACCGCGACTGCGGAAATCGGGGCCATCCGCTATGAGGACTGGCAGGCGGAGACGCTCGTGCTGGATGCCGAGAAAGATGGCAGCCAAGGCACCGTGAACTTTTCGCTCGCGGCGCTCGATTCCAGCGTCGCTGGCAATGCCGCGCTGACGTGGCGGAATCTCTCCGCCGGGCAGTGGACCGACTTCGAAGCCACCGCGAAGGCCACGGTCCCGCAGCTCTCGCCAATCTATGCGGTAATGAAGGAGAAATTCGAATTCGCGCCGAAGGAAGCGCCGCCGCTGCCCGCGTCGTCGCTCGCACTGGATGCCACCGCGGACATGGGCCCGGAAGGCATCCGCTCGGCCACCGCAAAGTGGCTGCTCTCCGCGGAGAAGGACGCGCCATCGCTCGCCGGGGAGAACAAATGGACGCCCGATGGCAAGCTGGGCGGCACGCTCGGCACCGACGGGCTGCGCGCCACCTATGCGCTCGATCTGACGGCGAAGAACTACGAGGCATCCGCAGTGCTCGATGCCTTCCAGCCAGAGCGACTTGCCGCCTGGGCGGCTCCGGCGGGCGTCACGCTGCCAACCGGGATGAATGCCACCGCGACCTGGCAAGGCAGCGGGGAATTCGGCCCGAAGCCCCATCGCGGCACTTTCGACATCCCGTCCTTCGAAATGGTGCGGGAGGACACCCCGCCGCTGATCGTCCGAACGAAGGGCAACTACAACTGGCCTCAGGAGGTGGTGCTCGATGACGTGACCGCGATTGCGGAAGGACAGACCATCAATGCCAGCGCCACCTTCGCCGACCGGATCCTCAAGATCCCGCGCATCGAGTGGAAGGATGGCGAGCAAAAGCTGGTCGGCGGCCAGGCGGAGATCCCCGTGCCGGAGGAAATGAAGACCACGAAGGATTTCCTCAAGCAGGAGATCCCGCTGAATGTCTTCCTCGAAACGGACTGGATCGATCACGCCCGGCTCTCCGCATGGCTGCCCGAGAAGAAATCGCCGCTCGCCAGCGGCAGCGGCCGGGTCCGCCTCGTCGTGACCGGCACGCCCGCCGCTCCGAAGATCGATCTGGATGCAGACGTGCGTGGCGTGAGCCTGCCCGATCAACCCGACGTGCCGGTGACGGATGCGAGCATCACGCTCGACGGCGCGGACGGAACGCTGGCCATAAACGGCCAGATCAAGCCCGCAGGCTACGAGCCCGTCGTGATCACCGGCAAGACCGCCTTCAAGCCCGGCGAGTGGGCGGAGAATCCGGAAACCGCACTCAAAGAGAAGCTCGAGGCGCGCGCCAATATCCCCCGCCTCAATCTGGCGACCTTCGCGAAATTCGTCCCCACCGCTGACCAGCTATCCGGCACGGTCGAGGGGAACTTCACCGCGACCGGCACCATCGGCGAACCCGACCTCGCCGGGGAACTCCGGTTGTCCCAAGGCGTCTTTTCCTTGAAAGACTCCCCTGTCCCGCCGGTCACAAATGCGAACGCGCTGATCCGACTCGTAGGCAAGGAGGTCCGGCTGCAGACCCTCTCGCTGGAAGCCGCCGGTGGCACCCTGACCGGCACCGGAAATGTCGGGCTCGCCGACGCGGCAAATCCCACCTTTGACGTGAACCTGCGGGGCACCGCGCTGCCGCTCCAGCGCGATGAGTCGATGATCGTGCGGGCCGATGCGAATCTCACCCTGCGCGGGAATCTCGAGCAGGCAGGCATCTCCGGAACGGTCGATATCGTGGACAGCCTCTTTTACCGCGACTTTGAGATCCTGCCGGTGCGCGTGCCCTTCACCGCGCCCTCGCGACCGAGCCTGCCCTCGATCGATCCTGACGAAAAAGCGGCGGACTTCCCCGAGCCCTTCGCCAATTGGACGCTCGACGTGATGGTCCGCACGCGCGATCCGCTCTTCATCCGCGGCAACCTGGCCAAGGGTGAAGCCATCGCGAACATCCGCTTCGGCGGCACCCTCTCGAACATCCAGCCACAGGGAAATGCCATCATCGGCGAGGCGGAGGCAAAGCTGCCCTTCAGCACCCTCAAGGTGAGCAATGGCGCGATCACCTTCACATCGGCCGGAGGATTGAATCCCGAACTGAACATCCGCGGCACCTCGAACATCGGCCGCTATGAGGTGAACGTCTATTTCTACGGCCCGGTGAATGCGCCGAAGACCGCGCTGACCTCGGATCCGCCGCTGCCGGAGAGCGAGATCATGACCCTGCTCGCCACCGGCACCACGTCCGATGGACTGGAGGACGGGCAAGCCGCGACGATGAAGGCCGCGCAGCTCCTCATCGAGGAATGGCGGAAGGGACGACTGCCCTTCGCCGAGCAGGTCGCCAAGGTGCTCGAAGTCATCAATCGCGTGGACGTCCGCATCGGCGAGGACGACCCGCTCACCGGCAAGCGCCTGAATTCCGCCACCATCGAGGTGACCGAAAAAATCTACGTCAGCGGCTCCGTGGACAAACAAAGCAACACCCGCGTCCTCGGCGCATTCGTTCTCCGGTTCAAATGAGGAAAGCTTTCACACGCGAAGTCAGGACATGGAAATCCGGAGGGCTGCGGTCCGTCCTGGTCCCGGTCCTTTGCCTGACGTCCTCCAGCCTCGTGTCGCTCGGTGCGGACCTCCGCATCGAGGGCCTGCACTCCATGAGCGAGGGCGAAGCGCTCGACCTGCTCGGCGACCGGCTGGAACTCATCCGGACCAAGCCCCCGTCCACCTCGCGGGCGGCGGATGCGGCCTTCCTGTTAGAGAACCTGATGAAGCGACAGGGCTTCCAGCGTCCCGACGTGAGGCCCGTCATTTCCGGCAATGCCATCCGCCTCGTGGTGAATGAAGGACCGCGCATCAAGATCGGCTCCGTGGCCGTGCCCGGCTTCGAGAAGGAAGACCAGGAGCGCCTTTCGCGGCTATTCAAGTTGCCCGGGCAAGAGCGTGTGCTGCGCCCCGGCCAGGAGCCTCCCTTCCGCGAGGCCGACGTGCCGGAGGGCTTGTCGCTGCTGGAGGCGGACTTCCGTTCGCGCGGCTACTGGCGGGCGAAGGCGGTGGTGGAAAAGCGCGGCGAGACGAATGGCGAGATCGCCTTCATGATCCGCATCACTCCCGGCCCGCTGCATCACCTCGGCGCGCCGCGCTTCGATGGCGCACCGCAGGAGCTGATGGCCCGGCTCCAAGCGACTGCCGCCCCGCATGTCGGCAAGGTGGCAAATACCGACCTGCTCACCACGCTGCGCAGCGAGATCGAGAGCGTCTTCCGCTCCACCGGCTATCCGCTGGAGACCTACAAGATGAACCGTATCCTCGGCGACGCCACGCTCACGCCGCGCTTCATCATCAAGTTCGGCGAGCGCCAGCGCCTCAGCGAAGTGCTGGTCGCGGGGACGGAGAAAACCAAGACGGAGCGCATCACGAAGCGCTTCGATGACCTGCGCGGCGAGTGGTTCGACGCGGAGGAATTCGACAAGCGGCTCAAGAAGCTCCTCGCCACCGGGGCCTTCGCCTCGATGCGCATCGAGAATGCAACGGATGAAAACGGCATGCTCGACGCCACCCTGCAGGTCGTCGAGGGCAGGGCACGCGGTGCCTCGGTCTATGGCGGCTTCGGCAGCTACGAAGGCGGCGTGCTCGGCCTGAAATACCACGACCGGAATTTCGGGGGAAACCTCTGGAACTTCAGCACTGGTGTGGAAGTCAGCTCGCGCGGCGTGCTCGGGGATATCCGGCTTTCCGATCCGTGGCTTTTCGACACCGACACCTATCTCGGCCTGCGGCTCTTCTCGGTGACCCGCGCCCTGGAAGGCTACGACAAATTCGAGACCGGCGTATCCGCGGAATTCTCCCGCGATGACTTCGGCCAATATCTCGACGCCAGCATCATGCTCGGCTCGTCGATCGTGAACACGAGCAGCAACAATATCCCGGTCACGCAGCTCGGCGAGACGGTTTACGGGCACCACTACATCCGCGCCGACGTCACCTACGACCGCCGCGATGATCCGGTCACTCCCGGCAAAGGCTACCACCTGAATGCCGCGGCACAGGGCGGACTCATCGCCGGTGATGTCTCGTCGAGCTACTTCCGCGTGGACCTCTCCGGCGCGAGCTACATTCCCGTGGGCAAGAAAGGTCAGGTGAACCTGGGCGCGCGTGCCAGCATGCTCTCCCCTTCCACCGGCATCAGCGAGTTCCCCATCGACCTGCGCCTCTTCACCGGCGGCGCGGATACCGTGCGGTCCTTCCGCTACAATGAACTCGGTCCCCGCTCCGTGACGAATGACCCGCTCGGCGGTGCCACCTACTGGGTGGCGAATGCCGAGTATGTCCACGTCCTCTTCGGCCCGGTGAAAGGAGTCGGCTTCATCGATGCGGGCAGCATGTCCGCGCTGGAAGACGGCTTCAGCTTCGACTCGCCGGAACTCGCGGTCGGCATGGGCCTCCGCATCGACCTGCCGGTTGGCCCAATCCGCATCGAATACGGCCACAATCTCACCCAGGACGGCAATGAGTCGTCCGGCACCTGGCACTTCGCCATCGGCACCGCGTTCTGATCGCCGGTGATTCGACACGCCCATCCCTTTCGCGCTATCTTCTGCCCACCATGTTTGTCCTGTCTTGCGAGCCCGCCACGTCCGCCGTTCCCGAGTGGCACCGGGAGCTTTTCCGCGGACACGAGGAGATCGTCAGCTCCACCGAGGGCTGGTCACCGGGTTCGCTCAATCTCGCCCAGGCGTTCGCGACGAAATTGCGGAGCCTGCTCGCCCACGGCGATATCACCCGCCTGCTCATCGATTTCTCCCGCCATCCGGATGATCCCGAGCGCTTCAGCCGCTTCTCGAAAAAGCTCACGGACGAGCAGAAGCAGAAGCTCGACGAGCGGCACCACCGCGCCCATCTGAATACCCTGAAGCAGCGCATACTCGCCGAGCAGCAGCGGACCGGCGAGGCGCTGCACCTGACGCTACGCGCAGAAGATGAACCGGGCATGCCCACCGTGGAACTCCTCCACTCCGGCGAGCGGGACATCGAGACGAAATTCGTCGAGCGCTGGCGCACCGCGCTTCAGGCGGCAGCCCCGGACCTGAAGGTCTCGTCTCGCATCGACCAGAGCTACGGGCTGTCCCGCTTTCTCCGCGAGGAATTCGCCACGGGCTTCGGCAGCGTGAACGTCGTTGTCGCACGCTCCTGCTTCCTCGATGGGAAGCCGGTCCGCTGGGAGCAACTGAAGAAGACCCTGCTGGCGACGCTCCCGCAGCCCCAGCCAACGGTGCCTTCGTAGCAGCAGGCGGTCAAAAACGGCACCCCGGCGGTCAGAGCCGTCTTTGCGTGCTGTCATACAAATTTTGACTTTCCGCCGCAGATTGGGAAAAGTCGGGGAAGCAAACCCGTAACCCGACAACCCATGCGTCATCAAATTCTAGCCGCCGCCTTGCTCGGCACCCTCCCGCTTGCCGCCCAGCAGGGCGATCGAAAGGAGCACACCAAGATGGATCCGGTGGTGCCGGAGAGCGAGGTCCCGCCCTCCCCCGTGCTGTCCGTGGCGGATGCGCTGAAGAGCTTCCAGATCGCACCGGGCTTCGTCATCGAGCCGGTGGTCGCCGAGCCGCTGGTGGAAAAGCCGGTCTGCCTCGACTTCGACGCTGCTGGCCGCATGTGGGTCTGCGAGATGCGCGGCTACATGCCGGACATCGACGGCAAGGGCGAGAACGTCCCGGAAGGCCGCATCTCCGTGCTCGAAGACACCGATGGCGACGGCAAGGCGGACAAGAAGACCGTCTTCCTCGACAAGGTGCTGCTGCCGCGCGCGGTGGCCGTGTTTGACGACGGCATCCTCTTCCTCGACGAAAACCGGCTCTGCTGGGCGAAGCGCGACGGCCTGAAAATGGTCGGCCAGCCCGAGGTGATCGATTCGAAATTCAACGGCGGCGGCAACGTGGAGCACAAGCCGAACGGCCTGATGCCGAACTTGGACAACTGGCTCTACCTCGCGAAGTCGGACAAGCGCATCCGCCGCGTGAACGGCAAGTGGGAGATCGAGCCCACCTCCTTCCGCGGCCAGTGGGGCATCGCCCGCGACGACTGGGGCCGCCTCTACCACAATCACAACTCCGCCTTCATGTTCGGCGAATCCCTCGCGCCGAACCTGCTGCAGGGAAATGCCGCGGTGAAGATGAAGTACAACGACACCGAGGGGCTGGGCAACAACCGCACCTGGCCGATCCGCGTGACGCCCGGCGTGAACCGCGCCTATCTCTCGAAGGCGAACGGCTACGGCGAGCAGACGCTCGATCCGAAGACCCACAAGCTGATCAACTGCACCGCCGCCGCCGGCCTGACCGTCTATCGCGGGACGAACCTGCCGAAGGATTGGTACGGCATGGGATTCTCGACCGAGTCCTCGGTGAATCTCGTGAAGGCCATCAAGATCGCGGAAAAGGACGGCAAGCTGAGCGGCAGCCACCCCTTCGGCGAAAAGGAATTCCTGGCTTCCACCGACGAGCGCTTCCGCCCGGTGAACGTTTACACCGCGCCGGATGGCTCGCTCTACCTGCTGGACATGTATCACGGAATCATCCAGCACAAGACCTACCAGACCAGCTACCTGCGCGAGCAGCACCTGTCGCGCGGGCTGGACAAGCCGGGCTTCGGCCACGGCCGCATCTACCGTATCCGTAGTACTTCCGGGAAGCTGGAGCCGCAGGTGGACATCTCCAGCCTGAAGGGTCTCGACCTGGTGAAGATGCTGATGCACGCGAACTCGTGGCACCGCGAGACGGCGCAGCGCGTAATGGTGGACCGCAAGGATGCGGAACTGGTGCCGCTGCTGGCCAAGCTCGCTGCCAATGGCTCGCCGGTCGCACGCGTGCATGCCTTCTGGACCCTCGAAGGCATGGGCGCGCTGAAGTCCGAACACCTCATCCCCGCGCTGAAGGACAAGGACGCGAAGGTGCAGGCGTCCGCCCTGTGGGCGTGCACGCGGCTCGATGCGGCGGAGCTTTCCAAGCTGGAATCCGGTCTCGTGGCGATCAAGCCCGCCGCACCGGAAGTCGCCCCCTACCTCGCCCGCGTGCTGGGTTCGCTGGGCACCGCGAAATCGCTCGACGCCCTCGCCGCGCTGCTGAAGGACGAGCCGAAGGCCCGCTTCATCAGAGAAGCCGCGGTCTCCGGCCTGCACGGTCACGAGGCGGAATTCGTGAAGCTCGCCGACCCGAAGGACAAGGGGCTGATGGCATGGCTCGACCAGGGCGCGAAGAATGCCTCGGCGAAGGGCCCGGTCGGCCCGGCGCTCAAGGGCGAGCAACTCGCGTCCTTCAATCGCGGCAAGGCACTCTTCGCCGGCGAGGCCGTGTGCTTCAGTTGCCACGGTCCGGACGGCAGCGGCGTCGTGGGCCTCGGCCCGCCGCTCGACAATTCCGAATGGGTGACGGGCAAGCCCGACGTGCTCATCAAGATCATGCTCCACGGCATGACGGGCCCGGTGACGGTCGCGGGCGTGGACTACGCGCCGACCGCCGACATGCCGTCGCTGGGGATGAATCCCATGTTCACCGACCAGAAGCTGGCCGACATCGCGACCTACGTCCGCAACGAGTGGAGCAACAAGGCACCCGCCGTGACCGAGTCCACCGTCAAGAAGGTGCGCGACGACAACAAGGACCGCGGCGGCAAGCCGTGGACCGCGGGCGAGCTGAAGTAACCGGCCTCTCCCTCCGACTTTCGCGGCCCGTCCGGATCTCCGGGCGGGCCGTTATTTTTGAAATCCGCAGAACCCGGAACAAAAAGATTCCCGGAGAAAGAAGAAGCCCGGAGCACCTTGCGGCGTCCGGGCTTGGGAAAATCGAGTCAGTGATCGAAGAATCAGCCCGTCACGCGCATCGGCATGATGACGTAGAGGAAGCTGCCATCGATGCGGACGACGCCCGGACTCATCTCGTCGATGAGGTCAAGGTAAACGGTCTCGCTCTCGAGGTTGCGGAGCGGGGCCATCAGGAACTCGGGATTGAAAGCGATCTGCATCGCCTTGCCACCGTAGGCGACTTCCATCGTTTCGCGGGCTTCACCCACGTCCGGCGAGTTGGCGGTCACTTCCACGACGTTCTCGCCGAAGACGAGCTTCACCGAGTTCGACTTGTCCGAGGACAGGAGAGAGACACGGCGGACGGTGTCGAGGGTGGACTCGCGCGGCAGCTCGACGCGCTCGGTCGAGTCGCCCGGGATCACCTGGCGGTAGTTCGGGTAGTTGCCCTCGATCAGCTTGCTGATCAGCAGGTGCTCGCCGATGGAGAAGGAGATCTGGCTGTCCGAGAGGCGGATGAGCACTTCGCCCGCCTCGCCGAGGAGGCGCTGGAGCTCCTGCACGGCCTTCGTCGGGACGATCACGTCGGTCTCGTGGGTGGCCGGGAAATCGAGGTCGTTTTCCACCATCGCGAGGCGGCGGCCGTCGGTGGCGACCAGCGTCAGCTTGCCATCGCGGAAGGAGGTGTAGATGCCATTCAGCACGTAGCGGGTCTCGTCGGTCGAGATCGCGTAGGAAGTCTTCTTCAGGCCGTCGCGGAGGAGCTGCTGCGGCATGCGGAATTCCTTCGCACCCTCGAAGTCCGGGAGCGGCGGGAAGTCATCCTGGCCGAGGCCGATGATCTTGAAGAAGGACGGGCCGCTCTGGATGGAGGCGATGTTCTTGGCATCGACGGTGATCTCCACCTCGCTGGCTGGCAGCTCGCGGACGATATTGACGAGGCGCTTGGCAGGCAGCGTGGTCGCGCCTTCCCGCTCGATCTTTGCCTCGACCGAGCCGGTGATGCCCACGTCGAGGTCGGTGGTGGTGAAGGTCAGGCGACCATTCTTCGCCACCAGCAGCACGTTCGAAAGAATCGGCAGGGTCGTGCGAGTGCTGACCACGTGCTGGACCTTCTGCAGCCCCTCGAGCAGGGCTTCTTTGGAAATGCTGAACTTCATGGGGATAAACGGAGAACGCGTTGGCTGAGGGCGATGCTCTCCGCAATCTCCGATCCTTGGCAAGCCAATCTATCGGGATATGCCAAGGAAGGCCGTCCACGTAGGACGGCCTCCCGGAATTTCAAAAATTCCCCGGCTTTATCAGCGCCGCAGCGAGGTCTCGATGATCCCCACAGCATCGCGGGTGGAGGAGTCCGTCTCCATCTGCGAGGTGATGCGCTTCACCGCATGGATCACCGTGCCGTGGTCCCGTCCGCCGAAGGCCTCGCCGATCTCCATCAGCGACTGCTTCGTGAGCGTGCGGCTCAGATACATGGCGATCTGGCGGGGGAAGGCGATGCTGGCCGGGCGGCGGCGGCTGGTCATGTCGGCCAGGCGCACGTCGAAGTGATCCGCCACGGCGCGCTGGATGGCGTCCACGGTCACCTGCTTGCCCGTCTCCTCGCGCAGGAGGTCGCGCAGCAGGTGCTCCACGCGCTCCTCGGTCACCCGCTCGCCTGCCAGCGAGGCAAAGGTGGCCACGCGCATCAGCGCGCCTTCCAGGCGGCGGACATTGCTGCGGATGCGCTCGGCGAGGAAGCGGACGATCCCCTCCTCCACCTTCACCTTCCACTCGTCGCGCTTTTTCTGGAGGATCGCCAGGCGGGTCTCGAAGACCGGCGGCTGGATCTCCACCGTCAGGCCGCACTCGAAGCGGGAGACGAGGCGCGGCTCCAGGTTCTTGATCTCGCTTGCCGGGCGGTCGCTCGTCAGGATCACCTGGCAGCGCCCGTCGAGCAGCGAGTTGAAGGTGTGGAAGAATTCCTCCTGCGAACGCTCCTTGCCGCCGATGAACTGCACGTCATCGATCAGCATCAGCTCGGCGGAGCGGTAGCGCTTGCGGAAGCGCTCAAGGTCGCCCTTGCGGACGGCGTCGATGAACTCGTTCGTGAACTTTTCGCAGGTGAGATAGACCACGCGCGAGGCAGGCACGCCGCGCAGCCACTCCTGGCCGATGGCCTGCATCAGGTGAGTCTTCCCGAGACCGGAGCCGCCGTGGATGAAGAGCGGGTTGTAGCCCGGTCCCTTGCGCTTGCCGACAGCCTCGCAAGCCGCGTGGGCGAACTGGCTGTTCGCGCCGACCACGAAGTTCTCCAGCGTGAACTGAGGCTGGAGACCGCTCGTCTTGAGCCGCTTCTCAAAGCTGACCTCTCCGCCTGCCTGGACAGCCGGTGCCGTGCGGGCCGGTGCTGCCTGATCGGCTGCCGGAGCCTCGGCCTTCAGAATCTCCTGGAGCTTGTCCTCCACCACGAGTCTCACCCCGCGCACACCTTCCATCGTCTCCGCCACGGCGGTAGCGAGTTCCGGCATGTAGTTCGTCTCGATCCACACCTGGTGGATGTCATTCGGAACGGCGATCACCGCCTTCGAATCATCCACCGCCACCAACCTCGAAGCCCGGAACCAGCGCTGGTAAGCATCCTTGCTCACCAGGCCGCCGAGAACTTCGCAGGTTGCTTCCCATTGGGCGGCCACGTCAGCGACCGCCTTCATTGCATCCTCCTCGAACTCCTCAGACTCCATGTTTGTCACGTGCTTTTTCAAAAAAAGGTTTTTGCGCCTGACTGACCTCCGGAGGGTTTGTGGGAGCCTCTCGGAGCGCGGCGGGAAGGAGGGATACAGCGTCCCGGGGACGGAGGGGGATTCAAATTTTACCTCATCTAACAGCCGCCACTTTTCCTCCCCTTTCCACAAGGGTTCCACGCCCAAAATTTTTTAAAACCTTGACCGGAATTTTAGTTAATCACCCCGAACTATCCGAGGTCGAAACCACCATCCAACAAGCGCTTCCCCGCTTGGAATCAACGGATTTCCACGCATCCCGCGGGGCATAAAATTCCATTCCGATACGCCCCGTTCACGGAAGTCCTTACATGCGAAAGGAAAGCAGCGCAAACCCGCCTTTCGCTTGTCGCCGGGCACGTGACGGGAAAGACTCCGCCTCATGTCCGGAGCCGGCCTCGACCTTGCCATCATCGTCATTTACTTCGTGGTGATCATCGGGATCGGGCTGTATGCCGCGCGAGGTCAGAAGACGATGGAGACCTACGCGCTGGGCAATCGCTCGATGCCATGGTGGGCGGTGCTCGCGTCGATCCTCGCGTCCGAGATTTCCGCCGGCACCTTCCTCGGCACACCGAGCGAAGGCTACGCGAAGCTGAACTTCCTCTACGCGCAGCTCGTCATCGGTACCATCCTCGCGCGCTTGCTCGTTGCGGGGATTTTCATCAAGCCCTTCTACGACCTGAAGGTCGTCAGCATCTACGAGTTCCTCGAGATCCGCTTCGGGCGAGTCACCCGCAGGCTGTCGTCATTCGTCTTCCTCCTCACGCGCTCGCTGGCGAGCGGCTCGCGGATCTTCGTCGCCGCCATCCTTCTCGTGCTGGCGTGGGAAGTGATGCATCCGGAGTTCCGCCAGCTTGAGGGAGCGGCACGCTTCCAGCAGGAGCTCTTCATCTACGTCGGCGCGGTGGTGGTGATCACCTTCCTCACCGCCCTCTACACCACGCTCGGCGGCATCAAGGCGGTGGTATGGACGGACCTTATCCAGGTGAGCCTGATGTTTGGCTCCGCCGCCTACGTCTTCTTCTGGTTGCTAGGAAAAACCGGTGGCTGGGAAGGTTTCACCAGCTCCATCACCCCCTCCGCTGGCGACATCAATTCCTACATCACGACTGGGATCGATGATCAGAAGTCCTTCGGCGAAAACGTCCGCTCCATCCTCAGCCAGGAATATACCATCTGGGCAGCCTTCCTCGGCTCCGTCTTCACCACGCTGGCCACGCACGGCACCGATCAGGACATGGTGCAGCGGATGCTCACCTCGAAGGATCACAAGAAGGGCCAGCGCTCGGTGATCGTCTCGGGCCTCATCGACCTGCCAGTGGTAGTCGGCTTCCTGGCAATCGGGATCTTGCTCCATCGTTTCTACACCGAGAATGCCCATCGCGCTCCGGATCACGATCCCGGCATTTTCGCTTGGTTCATGGTCCACGATCTCGCACCTGGCCTGCGCGGCCTGCTCGCGGCCGGTCTCTTCGCCACCGCGATGGGATCGCTCAGCACCGCGCTGAATGCCCTCGCGACCACTTTCACGAAGGACTGGTATGTCGGGTATTTCCGCCCGCAGGCCAGTTCGAACGAGCAGTTCAAGGCAGCCCGCTGGGCCACCGTCGGCTTCGCCGTGCTCCTCGCCCTCATCGGCATCGGCACGGCCTTCATCAAGCTGAAGAATCCCGACCTGCGCATCATCCCCATCGTCCTCGGCAGCTTCGGTTACACCTACGGTTCCCTCCTCGGGGTCTTCCTGATCGGCATGCTGACGAAGACCCGCGGAAACTGCCGCGGCAACGTCATCGCCATGGTCGCCGGCCTGCTGGTCGTCTGCTTCTTCTCCAGCGCGCACAACGACGTGCACGACATCTTCCACGACAAAGAGGCGAAGGTCCGCAAGGCGCTCGTTTCGCTGAAAGCCGCGCCGTCATACTCCACCTTCGCTCCCGAGTCCTTTGCCGAAGCGACGCCCGAACTTGTCGCGCAGGTCGCGGAAAAGTCCAAGCTCCCGGAAGCCGAGGTCCGCGCGCTCTGGTCCAGCCGCACCAGCCATGAGCCGTGGTATCTGCCGTCGTGGATGCCGGTCTTCGCCTTCACCTGGCGCATCATGCTCGGCACGCTGGTGACCGTCGCGGTCGGCCTGTGCTTCCGCCGCAAGGGAGACGCCTACGTTGCCAGAACACTTGCCTGAGCCATGCACGACGACCTCGCCGCCCTCCTCCGCCACCGGAAGGAAACCATCGCCGACCACGCCTTCCGCGACCGGGACTCCGCGGCGCACCTCGACGCGCTGAAGACGGTCTCCGAGGAAATCCTCGCGTGGCATCAGACCCACCGCGGCGGGATTCCCGCGCGGCTGGAGCATTTCCTGACGAATTGCTCCTTCGATAAAGCGCTCGTTTACCTCGAAAGCGGCGGGACCTGGACCGGGCACTGAGGAATTTCCACACGCGCTCTTGCCCGTGTGGCGGCTCCCCCCCTAGTCTCCGCGCCGAGCAATTTCATGGGCGCCGCCGCACCACACATCATCGGGATTCTTCCAGCGCGTTGGGGGTCCTCCCGCTTCCCCGGAAAGCCCCTCCACCTCATCGCCGGAAAGCCCCTCGTCCAGCACGTCTGGGAGCAGTGCCGGAAATGCACGCGACTCGACGACCTCTACATCGCCACGGATGACGAGCGCATCCAAGCCGCCGCGGAGGGCTTCGGCGCGAAGGTGATCATGACCTCGCCCGAGCACCCGACCGGCACCGACCGCCTCGCCGAGGCCGTCCGCTCGATGCCGCAGGCGGACATCATCGTGAATATCCAGGGCGACGAGCCGCTGATCGACCCGGTGCTGGTGGACGAGCTCGCCGCCGCCATGGCCGAAGACGCGACGCTGGACATGGCGACAGCCGCGAACCCGCTGGATCCCGCCGACCCGGCAGTGCAGGACCCGAACGTGGTGAAAGTGGTCACCGCGCTGGACGGCCGCGCGCTCTATTTCTCCCGCTCTCCCCTGCCCTATTTCCGGAATCCGGTCGCGGGCCTACCCGTCTACCGGCACAAGGGCATCTACGCATACCGCCGCACTTTCCTTGAGAGATTCGTCACCTGGCCTCCCTCTCCGCTGGAGCAGGCCGAATCGCTCGAACAACTCCGCGCCCTGGAAAACGGGGCGTCGATCCGGGTCCTGCCCACAAATGACACCTCACCCGGTGTTGACACTCCCGAACAAGCCGCGCACGTCGAGTCCATCCTTACCAGCCAACTGTCCCACCCATGAAATACATCTTCGTCACCGGCGGTGTCGTCTCGTCCCTCGGCAAAGGTCTCGCCGCCGCCTCCATCGGCGCGCTGCTGGAGCACCGCGGCCTCAAGACGCTGATGCAGAAATTCGACCCGTATCTCAACGTGGACCCGGGCACCATGTCGCCCTACCAGCACGGCGAGGTGTACGTGCTGGATGACGGCGCGGAGACGGACCTGGACCTCGGCCACTACGAGCGCTTCACCTCCGGCGTGATGTCGCGGATGAACAACCTGACCTCGGGCCAAGTCTTCGACGCGGTGATCAAGAAGGAGCGCAAGGGCGAATACCTCGGCAAGACCGTGCAGTTCATCCCGCACGTGACCGACGAGATCAAATGCCGCCTGCACGCGGTGACGGACAACAACCCCGACGTGGACGTGCTGATCACGGAGATCGGCGGCACGGTCGGCGACATGGAGGGCCTGCTCTTCGTGGAGGCGCTGCGCCAGTTCGCCCTCGAGGTGGGCAAGGAGAACGTCTGCTTCATCCACGTGACGCTGCTGCCTTTCATCAAGGCGGCGGGCGAGGTGAAGACGAAGCCGACCCAGCAATCCGTCGCGAAGCTCCGCGAACTCGGCATCCAGCCGGACATCATCATCTGCCGCACCGAAGCGGACCTCGACGAGGACAACCGCAAGAAGATCGCGATGTTCTGCAACGTCGAGAAGAAGAACGTGGTCGCCTTCCGCGACGTGGCCCACACGATCTACGAATGCCCGCTGGACCTGCGCCGCGACAAGATCGACCGCCTCGTAGTGGATCGCATCGGCCTCGGCCATACGCCTTCTCCCGCGCTTGACGACTGGGAGCACTTCGTCCGCCGCGTCATCCACCCGAAGAACAAGGTGACCATCGCGGTCGCGGGCAAATACATCGAGCTGCAGGACGCCTACAAGTCGATCTACGAATCCCTCATCCACGCCGGTGCGCATCACGATACGAAGGTGAACATCGTCCGCGTGGAAGCCGAGGCTATCGAGGACCACGGCGCGAAGGCGGTCATCGGCGATGTCGATGGCATCCTCGTCCCCGGCGGCTTCGGCGACCGCGGCATCGAGGGCAAGATTCTCGCGGCCCAGTATGCCCGAGAGAGCAACATCCCCTACTTCGGCATCTGCCTCGGCATGCAGATCGCTACGATCGAGTTCGCGCGGAATGTCTGCAAGCTTCGTGGTGCGAACTCGACCGAGTTCGACAAGAACACCCCCTTCCCCGTCATCTGCCTGCAGGAAGAGCAGAAGGGCGTGGAAGACATGGGGGCCACCATGCGCCTCGGTTCATGCGAGAGCATCGTCTTCGCAGGAACGAAGGCGGCGGACCTCTACAGCGGCGCGGACCGCATTCACGAGCGTCATCGCCACCGCTACGAGTTCAACTCCGACTTCCAGGACAAGCTGCAGGAATGCGGACTCGTCATCTCGTCGGTCTCCGAGAAAGAAGGCCTCGTCGAGATCGTCGAGATCCCAAACCATCCGTTCTTCCTCGGTGCGCAGTTCCACCCGGAATTCCAGTCCAAGCCGAACAAGCCGCATCCGCTCTTCGCGGGCTTCGTGAAGGCGGCGCTGGATCGCGCGCTCGCCCAGTGACAGCGGCCGCGGCGCGCTGCCGCAGGGGGATTCATCAATGACGGCAGCAGGTCGCTGCCGTCAGTCGTCTTCCGCCTCCACCAGCTTCGCACCGCGGACCAGGCGGCAGAATTCCTTCTTCGGCAGCACGTGGTGCTCGCCTTCCTTCGTGGACAGGTCGGCCATCGTCTTGTAGGCCACTTCGAAACGCTCCAGCCGCGTGATCCGGATGAACTCCTCGCCCCTCTTCCACAACTGGTCCTGCTGCAAACGCATGCCGGATCATGAAACAGCAAACGGGCGATGACCAGCCCCGTGACAGCATGAAACTCGCGGTCATCGGAGGTGGGCCGGCCGGGCTCCGCGCCGCGGAGGTCGCAGCGCAACGAGGAGCCTCCGTCACTGTCTTCGACGCGAAGCCATCCGTGGGCCGCAAGTTGCTGGTCGCGGGGCGGGGCGGACTGAATATCACCCACGGCGAGGATCTCGAGCGCTTCATCTCGCGCTACTCGGGGCCACCGGATTTCTGGCAGCACGCCATCTCCTCCTTCACGCCCTCGGACCTGCGCGAATGGGCAGCGGGCCTCGGCATCGAGACATTCGAGCAACGCACCGGCCGCGTTTACCCTCGCGAGATGAAGGCGGCTCCCCTGCTCCGCCGCTGGGTGGATCGCCTGCGCGCGCTCGGCGTGACCTTCGCGATGAATCATCGCTGGACCGGCCTCAAGCCGGGACCACCGCACGAAGTCGGTTTCTCCATCTACGATGAACATCGTACTTATGCGTTCGATGCCGTCATCCTCGCGCTCGGGGGGGCATCATGGTCCATCACCGGATCGGATGGAAAGTGGACATCGATCCTCGAAGGCCTTGGAGTCGAAGTGACACCGCTCGCTCCGGCGAACTGCGGATGGGAAACCGAGTGGTCCGCCGAGGTTCTACGTATCGCGGAAGGCCACCCGCTGAAGAACCTCGTGATCCGTGCGGGTAATTACGAAGCGAAGGGCGAACTGATGGTCACATCGTATGGCCTTGAAGGCGGAGCCATCTATCAGCTCGGCGCAGCATTGCGCTCCATGAACGAGCCGACGATCCACATCGACTTCAAGCCGACGTTCTCAACCGAAGAATTGGCCGCTCGTCTAACAGCCGCAAACATCGATCCCGTAAAGGATTGCAAGCGCCTGTGGAAGCTTTCCGATGCAGCACATGCTATCCTCTGCGATGCATTAAGCCCCGCAACTTCTGCATTGCAACTTGCTGCACGCGCCAAAAATTTTCCTGTTAGATTCAAGTCACCGCGTCCGATCGATGAATCAATTTCATCTGCCGGCGGAGTGTGTTGGGATGAGCTTTATTCCAATTTAATGCTGAGAAAATTTCCCGGCATTTTTCTCGCCGGTGAAATGATTGATTGGGAGGCACCCACGGGCGGCTACCTGATGCAGGGATGCTTTGCCACTGCAACGATTGCGGCGATTTCCGCTACTGTTTGAAGCGCGCAAAACGGAACTCGTAGTTCTCCGTGTATTCGAAAACGGACTAAACCTACGACGTATATCGTACGTCATCGGACCGAATGAATCGAAACGCGTTTGTCCGGCAGTTTGACGGCTTCTGTTAGTTGCCGACTTGAAATCGCGGCCTATGGTCCCGCGGTTTCGGCGATCCTGGATGATCGTCACATGCCGGACCGAACGTGTTCCGATTCGCTCTGACACAGCCTCAAGATCCCTATGCAAAAAACACTCGAACCCCGTGACGGTGGACGTGCGATGCCGCGTCTGCCCATGATCCGAACCCTCCTCGCCCTTGCCGCCGCCAGCACTGTGGTTACGCAAGCTACGGAAGTTACTTTCCGATATTTCCGGTTTACCCCGACGAAAAATTACCTGGCTCCCGACAACGCAGTCACCCAGCTTTCCGAGTTCACCTTCGGCCTGCGGGGGACGATCCTGAACGTCAGGGGATCGACAGGTGCCGGACCAGTGGTTCCGATGACGCCTACCGGCGGATCATTTGCTCCCGATGCAAATGAAGGAATCGAGAAGATGTTCGACGGCTCCGTGCAGACCAAGCTCTTCAGCGGAGACCGCGGACCATTCCTCTTCGACTTCCTCACCCCGGTAACGATCGATTCTTACAATTTCGCGACCGCCAACGATTTCAACGACCGCACGCCTGTCAGTTGGACCCTCGAGGGAAGTAACGACAATGCGAACTGGGTGGTCGTTGACGCCCGTGCGGACGTGGCAATCACGGACCTCTACCGCACTTTCCAAACCGGCTGGACCATCTCGGGCGGCCCCCTGCTTCCTGCCTTTTCATCCGCATTCGGACTCGCGGCTCCAGCACAGACGAACCCGTTAACCTACGCGGTGTCCTCACCGGGCATCGTCAAGGTCGGCGAGTCCACGAATCTAGCATGGACCGTCACCGGCACCAATCCCGCCGGCACCGTGCTGAATCCAGGCGGCGTGGTCCAAGGTGATGCCGGTCCATACACCATCACCCCGACGGCAGGAACCACCGCCTACACGCTGGCTGCAACGAATGCCTCGGGAACTTCCAGCAACACGATCCAGGTCCGGGCTGTGACCGGAGGTACTGCAACCTACCAGTACTTCCGCTTCACCCCGCTCTCGCTGCGCAACAATGCAGGAGCCAACTCGATCCAGCTTGCCGAGTTCGAGTTCTACAACGGTGGGGTCAAGGAAACCGCCGTGCCATTCGTCTCCAATCCCGGAGGCAACTTCCCCGGTGGCGAACCACCATCCGCCCTTGTCGACAACAACCCCGCCACCAAGTGGCTGGACTTCAACAAGCAGGGCCTGGTCTTCGACTTCCCTCAACCGATCACCATCGACGGCTACCAGTTCGTCACCGCAGGTGATGCGCCTGAGCGGGATCCCGTTGCATGGGTGATCGAAGGCAGCGAGGACCTCACCAACTGGGTGCTGGTGGATGCAGTCGGCGGCGGATTCCCATCCTATCCGACCCCGACTCGCCGCATGACAGGCACCGGCGTGCTCCCGATCTCCGGTCGCACCCTGCTTTGGAAGAACGACGCCAATGGCAATTGGGACACCACCACCGCGAACTTCAATCCGAAACCCGGCGACGCATCGACCACGGCATTCGGCCAGGGAGATCCGGTCAGGTTTGCTGACATCACGGGCAATACCAACGTCTTGCTGACGGGCCCGGTGACGCCTTCTCACGTGGCATTCGCGAACGAGACGACCAATTATGTCCTCTCTGGCTCCTCGATCAGCGGCAATACGCAGTTCGTTAAAAGCGGTGCCGGAAGTGTCACGCTTGGCGCTGCCAATGCGTTCACGGGTGGCATCTTCCTCAATGGCGGAACCGTGGTTGCTGATACAGCCCACAGCCTTGGTGCAGCACAGTCGAACACCCGGCTCCAGCTTGGCGGAGGAAGCACCCTTTCCATCAAGGCGGCAACCGTCTCGCAGAGACACCTCGAAATCGTTGGCGACGGCGCCACCATCGACATCGATAGCGGCGCATCGCTGACCAAGATCGGAAGAAGCGACTTCAATGGCACGCTGACAAAGACCGGCGGCGGCACCCTGCGCTTCGAAGCTTACATGGGGTCATCGGCCGGAGCTCTTGAGGACATCATCATCGAAGAAGGTACGGTGGACTTTGGCCAAAACTACTACGCCAACTTCATCCCCTATCCAACATCGAGCCTGAATATCACGGTGAACCCGGCAGGAACCCTCCGTCTGGGAGCCAGTTCTTCGCTCGGCGGTCACCACACCTACACCACCACATCCATCGGACAGGTTCGTCTGATCGGGGGAACCATGGAAGTCGCCGAGTGGCTGACCTACTTCCCATCGGGAACCGTGGACGACCAAGGTCGTGTCGTTCTCCAAGGCGGTCTCATCACCGGTGGTGCGACATTCGAACCTGTGGAGGGAAATGCGGATGCAGTGACCACCTTCAGCGCGCTCGCGAGCGAGATCTTCTCGCAGATCGGCGGTTCCGGTGAACTCGCACTGAATCCCGGCAACATCACCCTGATCACCGAGGCCGGAGCCGTCCTTGAGATCACGCGCCCGGTGTCGGGTGGCTATGGTATCCTCAAGCAGGGAGAAGGAGAATTGATCTTGACCAATGCGAACACCTACACCGGAGCCAACCCGAAAACATGGACCGGCGATGTAGGCCTCGGCACCAACGTGGTGGCAGGAACGCTGACCCTCAGCAATTCGACCGGCAGTGCCACCGGCACGTCCGAGATCAAGATCGCGGCCGGAGCCAAGCTACAAGGCACCGGAACGGCCACGGGTGCCGCAACGGTTGCCGGCACCATCGCTCCCGGAGATGCCTTCTCCCCGATTGACGAACTGACCTTGGGAAACACCACTCTCACCGGCAGCCTCGACATCGAACTCTCCGGAGATGCAGCGGACAAACTGACGGTCACCGGCTCGCTCAACATCACCGGTGCGACGCTCAACATCACCGGCACCCCGACGGCGTCGATATACCAAATCGTGTCCTCGACGGGTCCGATCACCGGAACCTTCGCGGCAAACGGTGTCCCGGCCGGCTACACCCTGCAGTATTCACAGAATGCTGTCGTGCTCACCACGGGGGAAGCACAGGGCTACGAAGCCTGGGCCGCCGGCCTGAGCGATCCGTCCCCTGAAGCGGATATCGATAACGACGGCATCGCGAACATCCTTGAGTATCTCCTGAACTCGAATGCAACTGTCAGCAGCACCGCAGACCTGCCGAAGGTCACGAAAAACGCAGCCGGTGATCTGATCTTCACCTTCGTGCGGAAGTCGGAAGCGGCTTACCTCAACGCGGTGGTGGAATACAGCACCACCCTCGCCGACGGTAGCTGGACCACCGTCAGCGGAGCCCAGGTGGCGACCAACACCCCGAGTGCCGGACTCGACACCGTGACGGCGACGATCCCTGCATCGGCAGCAGCCGCAGGCAAGGTCTTCGCCCGCCTCCGGGTCGAGACCGCCATCCCCTGATGGACTGAGGCAAGATAGTTTATTGAATATGTGAGGGCCGCCACCGGATCATCCGGTGGCGGCCTTTTCTTCTGTCGGAGGGAAATGAGTGTCAGCACATCCCCGCGTGCATCCGGGCAGAGATGGCCATTGAGCCGCGGCCCGTTCATGACATTGTGCGGGCAATGAAGTGGCGCTCACGTCTCCTCCCAAAGCCCCTGCCTTTCATCGCGCGTATCGCCGCGCTGGCGGGCATTTTCCCGATCCTCGGTCTCTTCGGCGGGATGCATTGGAAGCTGGATCTCTTCAATCACTTCCAGGTCCATTATGCGGTGTTCATCGGGATCTCGGTGATCGTGTTGCTCGCCTTCAAGTCGTTCCGGCTCGCCGGCTTCGCGGCGATCTTCCTCGTGGTGCCCGTCTTCCAACTCGCGCCATGCTTTATCGGCAGTGGGGGCAAGCCCGTCGGGAATCCGGTGCGCATCGCGACATTCAATGTCCTCACGGCAAACCAGCGCTATGACGACGCGGTGCGCTGGACCCGCGAGACCGATTCGGACGTGATCTTCCTCCCCGAGGTGAATCGCGTGTGGGCCAGGGAATTGCGGCCGCTTCTAACAAGTCATCCTCACGCGATCAAGCACCCCGTGGAGGGAAACTTCGGCTTCGCCTTCTACTCGAAGCTTCCCATCGTTTCCCACGAGATCATCCCTTGCGGAAAGATGGAGCTACCCCTGCTCAAGGCGCGCCTCACGGGCCCATCGGGCGACTTCATCCTCTACGGCGCGCACCCGGTGCCACCGACCACGGAATTTTGGTCGGGCGAGCGGGATGAGTTCCTGCGGATCATGGCGGACGAGGTCGCGAAGCAAACGCTGCCCGTGATCGTCACCGGCGACCTGAATGCCTCGCGCTGGAGCCATGGCATGAAGCCGCTGTGGGATGCCGGCCTCATCGACTCCGCACAAGGCAAGGGCGCGGGCAGCACGTGGATGCGCGGGCACCTGCTCGCCGTGCCGATCGACCACGTGCTCTATCGCAGTGCCAAGGATGCACCGGGCATGGCGAACTGCCGGAAGCGCTGGATCGGTCCTGACCTCGGCTCGGATCACCGCGCCGTGGTGGCCGAGATCGCGTGGTAAGGCATCACGCCGACTCCAGATCCACGCGGTAGAGTCGCTCCGCGGCGCGACGGGCATCGCCTCCCTTTGGGAGGCACTCGGCACCGAGCGGCAGTGGCAGCCCCAGCTCGCGCACCTTTCGAAAAACCTCGCTGTAGCAAATCTCGCCGGTGCCCGGCTCATTGCGCGCAGGCGAGTCGGCGAATTGAACGTAGCCGATCCACTCCTTCCCCTTTTCCAGATTGTCGATGAGGTTGCCCTCGTAGCGCTGCATGTGGAAAAGGTCCCAATTCAGCTTCACCCATTCCGATCCCACCGCCTCGCAGATCGCGATGCCATCGGCGCTGCCGTAGAGACAGTGCCCGGGATGGTTGTAGGGATTCATCGGTTCCAGGATGATCATCTTCCGCTTCGCCTCCAGCACCGGCACGGCGGCACGCAGCTTCTCGATGATCGAGGCGTGCATCTGCTCCTTGGTCAGCCCGGGGACATTGTCGCCGCCCACCACGCAGAAGCGCTCGCAGCCGGGCAGGATCTCCGCGGCTTCACAGGCAGCGGCGATCTCCGCGACGAAGTCTTCCTTCGGGAATGCCGGATCATTGATCTGCTGGCCAAATCCCCACGCGGTGAACTGCGTGGCGATGATGTCGTGCTTTCTCAGCGCCTCGGCACCGGCGGCCAAGTCCTTGTCACGCCATGACCACAGCTCGATCGCCGGGAAACCTAGCGCCGCCGCCTGCTCGATGCGCTCCACGAAGGAGCCCTCGAACCACATCTCGACATTGACGGCGATGGGTGTCTGCGGCGTGCGTCCGGGAAGTTCGGTCATGGGCGGGCAGGAAAATGGAAACCTCCGGACAACTCAAGCCAGTGTCTCGTCGTCCTGGCCCGGAGCGCCTTCGACCAAGCTCTTCTCATCGAAGTCCACTTCGCGGACGCGCTTGCGGTCGCGCCAGAACTCGACCTGCTTGCGCAGCGTCTCGCGGAGCCCGTCACCATTCCGCACCGCCTTGATCTCGATGCGCGGCTGCGAGCGATCCGAGGTCTCGATGATCAGCGTGGAAAGGCCGAAGACTCGATACCAGAAGGGGCGCTCCATCGAGGTGTCCTTCACGCGGTAGAGTTCCACGTCGTCGAGCTTCTGGTTGAAGACACCGGCGGACAACTTGATGCGCTCCGTGGTCAGCTCGTGGCGGATGCTCTTCGTCTCGATGAAGACCCACAGCATCCAGCCAAGAGGCAGGACGAGGGCGATCCACAGGAGCTGCAGACCGGGGAATGCCCCGGCTATCGCCAAGCCGACCGTCAGCAAGATGCCGACGACATACTTGCCGAGATTGAGAACCTGCGACGGGCTGCCTTTCCAAAGAACTTCTTCACTCACGATCACAGGGTGCACGAAACCGGCCGGGGGCAACAAGTGGAGAAATGTACGGGAATTGGATCACCTCACCTTGATCGGCTCCGAGGAAATCTCGGCGGGCTTGCCGCGGAGGTGCATGTCCAGAAAGAGGCGGATGCGGTTGTTCAGCTCCGGGCTGGCGAAGCCGTGACCGGCACCCTGCATGGCGACGAGATGGCTCTCCACGCCTGCCTTCACGAGCGCCTCGTGGATCGTGGTCGCCTGCGAATAGGGCACCAGTGTGTCCTTCGTGCCGTGGGCGGTGAAGAAGGGCGCATCGTCCTTCGTGACCCACGAGACCGGCGAGGCGGCCTTGGCATTCCCGCGGGCCTCCTTTTCATCCCTGCCGAGGAGTTGCTGGACCATCTTGCGGCCATTGCTGCGATCCGCATCCGCGTCGGGGATGAGACCGGTCAGGAAGTCGGTGGGGCCGAAGAAATTCACCACGCACTGCACGCGGCTGCTGACCTTTGCAAAGGCACCCAGCGTCCCCTCCAGGCCCGGATCGTCATTGCCGGTGCCGAGCAGCGAGACGAGGTGTCCGCCGGCCGACATGCCGACGACCCCGATGTGATCGGCATCGATGCCGTATTCGTCTGCCTTTGCCCGAAGGAAACGGATCGCTGCCTTGCAATCATGGATCTGCGCGGGCCACTTCGCCTCCTGGGAGAGCCGGTAGTTGATGGTTGCGGCGGCGTAGTCACCGGTAGCAGTGACGGCGCGGATGATGTCCAGCCCGTCTTCCTTCCGACCTGCCTGCCAACCGCCGCCGTGGACGAAGACGACCATCGGGCGCTTCTTCGCCTTGCGGTCCTTCGGCAGGATCAGGTCGAGCTTCTGGCGGGGATTGTCCGCACCGGCGTAGTCGATGTCCTTCAGGTGCTCCATCTCCGCCACAGTCCCACCGCTCCCTTGCCCGGAGATGACGGCGAGGAATTCCTCCTTCGTCACCACGCCATCGCCATTCGCATCCACCAGCGGGAACTGCGGACGCAAGGGTTCCGGGATCTCCGTCAGGGTGAGCTTCCCGTCCTTGTTCTTGTCGAGGGAAGCGAAAGGATCGCCCTCCTGGGCAATGGCGACGGAAGCGAGCAGCGGAAACAGAAGCCAACGCATGACCGAGCTAACACCAAGGCCCGCGGGCTGTCGCGGGGAAAAGTCGCCGGCCCATCTCACGCGAAAACCAAAGGGAAGCTCACTCGACCTCGATTTGGAGAACTCCATGATCGAAGTCCGAAGATCGAATCGTCGCGGACTCCAACTTCCCGGAATTGAAATCCAGGATCGAGCTGAACCGCGGCCGGGACAGAAGAATCACCGCCGGATAGGTATCCATCTCCGGCAAGAAGCTCATCTGGCAAGCGATGCGGATGCCATATTTCGTCGTCTCAACCTCGTCGGGTGCGATCCCATCAAGCGCCTCATATTCGTTCAGAAACTCCCAACTCTGCCTCCAGAACATGAACGTCAAGGCGATCCATGATTCCGTCGGGATATCGGATATCCGGTATTTCTTCATGTCCACTGGCCCTACCCAAAGCTTCTCCGTGCACGTGGGCGATCTCAATCCTCCCTCCGCCGGCAAACAAAAACGCCCGGCCTCTCACGAGACCGGGCGCTTTGTAAATCAATCAGGCGTGAGCCGTCGGGATCAGATGCCCTTCTTCACCACGTCGGTGAGGAGGTCGATCACGCGGTTCGAGTAGCCCCACTCGTTGTCGTACCAAGCGACCAGCTTGAAGAAGGTCGGGTTCAGCTCGATGGAGGAGCCAGCGTCGAAGATCGAGGAGTGCGCGTCGTGGATGAAGTCGGTCGAAACCACTTCGTCCTCGGTGTAGGCGAGGATGCCCTTGAGGTAGGTCTCGGAAGCGGTCTTCAGGGCGGCCTTGATCTCGTTGAGCGAGGTCGCCTTGGTCGTCTTCACCGTGAGGTCCACCACCGACACGGTCGGGGTCGGGACGCGGAAGGACATGCCGGTCAGCTTGCCCTTCACTTCCGGGCAGACGAGCGCGACAGCCTTGGCGGCACCCGTGGTGGACGGGATGATGTTGATCGCCGCGCTGCGGCCACCCTTCCAATCCTTCTTCGAAGGACCGTCCACGGTCTTTTGCGTGGCGGTGTAGGAGTGGATGGTGGTCATGAGACCTTCCTCGATGCCGAATCCTTCCTTGAGAAGGACGTGGACGATCGGGGCGAGGCAGTTCGTGGTGCAGCTCGCGTTGGAGATGATGTGATGCTTGGAAGCGTCGTAGAGCTCGTCATTGACGCCCTGCACGAAGGTGCCGTCCTCGCCCTGTGCAGGAGCGGAGATGATGACCTTCTTTGCGCCGGCGGTGATGTGGCCCTTGGCCTTGTCGGCTGCGGTGAAGAGACCGGTGGACTCGACGACGACTTCCACGCCGAGCTCGCCCCATGGCAGACCTTCCGGGCTGCGTGCGGAGACGACCTTGATCTCGTGGCCGTTCACCACCAGCACGTCATCTTCCTCAAGCTCCGGGGAGGACTTCTTGGAGGAGACGGTGCCGTTGAACTTGCCCTGGGTGGAGTCGTACTTCAGCAGGTAGGCGAGGTTGTCGGCCGGGACGATGTCACCCACGGCGACGACGTTGAAGGTGGTGCCGAGATGGCCCTGCTCGACGAGAGCGCGGAAGACGAGGCGGCCGATGCGCCCGAACCCGTTGATGGCGATGGTGGTCATGGTGATAGGTCGTTGCCCGGCGGAGTTCGCCGCCAGCGGCGGGATGATGCACGCGCTTCCGTGGCCGTCAATGGCCCGGTAAGTCACGAAAATGGCAGCACCCGGGCTGCCATTCCCAAAAATCAATCGGATTTCAGGCGAAAAAACCGCGCCGGGGCCTCCTCGACCGGCGTGCTGTAGAGATAATCCGCCCCCAGCGGTGAAATTCCGTCCGTCACCCGCCTCCATTCGTCGAGATCCGGCGAGGATTGCAGGACAGCATCCCCGTGGGCCGCAGGCCAGCGGACGTGGAACATCGTCCTGCCGCCAACTTGCGACGAGAAGGTCGAAAGCGCGAATGCCGGGGCGGGCGGCTCCGGCGTCACGGAGAAGCTGTCCCGCGGATCCGTCCCGGCGAGGTATTCCTCCAGCGCCGTCTTTCCGTCGCCATCGGTATCCGCATCCGGGTCGGACTGGCCGAACATTTCCTCCCAGAAATCCGGCAGGCCGTTTCCATTCAGGTCCTGGTGCTCGGTCAGGCTGAGGTCGGGAAAGGTCCCGCCACCCTCATCGGTCGAGTAGCGCGCAGAGAAAACGGCATTTGACCCATCCGCCTTCGCAAAGACCGTGACCGGCCCGGTGACCCGGATCGGCCCGTTATAAGGCACCCAGGGCGCATCTGCCGAGAAGCGATACCTCATGGTCGTCAGGCTGCCGGAGTAGCGGAGCTCCACCGAGAGCTCCGGGTCGGAATAGCTCCCCGCCGCGGGTGAGAAGCTGATCCCGGCAGGGACCGCACCGAGGCGGTTCGAAAGCACGGAGACCGAGAACGGCGCGACGCCATCCGCCGATCTCCAGAGCTGGTTCAGCAGAGTGAACCCGGACGGAATCGAAAAACCGGTGGGATTTCCTAGTCCGGAGCGCGGACCGGCGTCGGTCAGCGAGAAGGGACTGCCATTCTCCAGCATCGTCCAGTCCGGTGCGGCGCGCATCTCCACGAGTCTCGCGGCGGGATCCACGAAGGGCTGGCCATTGAACTGGAAAACTTGAGCACCCCGCTGCAGGCCTGCGGTGGGAAATGTGCCGGTGCGGGACTGGACGTGGCGCGTGCCGTCATGGTCCATCCGCGCCCAGCCCGTGGAGCGGCCGCCTTCCCCATGGAGGAAGAGAAACGAGCCATTGCCCAGCGGAGCTGCCCGGGTGAAACGCTTGCCTGGTGGGGCGTCCCACGACTGGAGTTCCTGCGGAGCCGAGCCATTGTGCCAGTCGTAGAGCGTCGCACGTGCGCCCTTGTCAAAGATCGCCAAAACGGCATCACGCTTCGGCGAGGCGAATGGAACCGTGACGAGCAGATGAATGGCTCCGTCCAGATCGACAGCCGGGAGAGAGGTCACAGTCATCGCTCCGGCTGCCGTCTCCAACGGGATGACCCGGCTGGTATCCCGGGCATAAGCGAGGAATCCGGTGAGGGAATCACTGCTGGCAAAGCGCCCGTGCAGCCAGAGCGAATCCGCGGGAAGGCCGGATGCGATCGCCGAGACCGTGCGGGAGTCGCCGGAATTCGTCGTGTCGCGATAGATCCGCAGGTCCGAGGCAGCCCGGCCTTGCTCGGCTGAAATGAATGCCATCCCCCGCGACGTGCCCCATGGCAGCGGATTGCCCCGCAGCAGCGGTGCGGTCGAGCCGGTGGCCATGTCCGGGATCGTACCCAGCGTCGCCGTGCCGGTGGACGAGATGATCATGCGGGTGATCCTCCGAGGCGTGGGCGGGGCATTCTGATCGGTGGCGACATGGACGCTCGCCGTGGTGTCAGCCATGGCAGAGGGCATCGCGAGACCACTTGGCGATGACCGCGCACCGAGAGGCAGGGTGACGACCTGAGCCGTCCGGGGAATGATCAGCAGTGCCTGATTCGTCGCGAGCGAACTCACCGCGATCCCGGCTTTCCCAGGCAGCAGCCCGGCGGTGAACGCGTCCGGCCGATCCAGCCCGGTATGAATGACACCTGACGAGGCAAAGCCACCATCGCTCCCCGCCGCGAGGATGCGAATAGAACCCGTGGCCCGATCCATCACCGCCACGTCCGCCACGCCGTCGCCGGTGAAGTCCGCCTGCGTGCTGTATTCCTCCGGAGTCTCGTAGGTGAAGGTCGCGCCTGCGACACCGGTCAGCATCAGTGAAATGAGGAACGTTTTCATCGTCGCTTCAGTTCAGGGTTGGGTTTCGATCGTCGTGGTTCCCGCGTCCACCACGTCGCGCATCTCGCCCTCGCCATCGAAGCGGACGAGGAAGTATTGATAGCTGGCACCCTCGATCACCGGCTGGGTGTCCAGCAGGCAGAAGGCGAGCGCCAATTGGTCTGAACCTCCCGCGAGGGGAACGCCGAGCACGGCCACGTAAGGATCGGCGATGCGGCTCTCCGATTCCCCCACGCGATACGATGCGATGCTCTCGATGAGGGGCGACACCTGGATGACATCCCCCGCCGGTTGGGGGAATGTGGAGCTCGGAATCTGCCGCCTGTAGAGCACCGCGGGAAGCGTGAGGTCCCACGGCCGGTCGCGCACGGGAGTCAGGTAGGCGTTCGCGTTTCTCCGGCCAGCCTGCAGGTCATGCGAGGTGATCGAGAACCGCGGGGCAGCCGCAGTGCCACCCGCAATGTAGTCCTTCGAGTTGAAAGGTCTGCCAAATCCGATCATGACTCCGCGCAGGTAATTCTCGCTCACGCCATCCGCCGCGGCATTCGCCGGCCAATACGTGCGCCACGTTCCGGCGACGCCATTCACCGTCATGCTCAGGGTCGAGCGCGGAATCCTCACCACGCGGACCGGATTGGTGAATGCATTGCCATTGATCGCCGGTGGCAATTCGCGGGCGGGCCATGGGATCGGTGCTTCATTCACGTTCGTTTCCGGCACGGGATTCCTCCAGCGGAAGTCGAGCGCGTTCGACGGAGCGCTGACGCCCCCGCGCAGGCCGATGGATTTCACCCACACCTTGTATTGTCCCGCGCCATTCACCGGGATGCGCATCTTGTAGTTCGGCCCGATGCCGAGCATCTCGGTGGAGCCCTCGGCATTCTCGCCCACCCGCTTGGTGTAGTAGCTCCGCGTATTGAGCATCTGCTGCGATCCCACGTTTCCGGGGACGAGCGTGTGGATGAAGTTTCCGGAGATCGTGACCGCGCCCGGCCCTCCTGCCGGACCGCCCGGGGTGCCGCTCAGCACGGTGGGCACCGGCTGGAGATACTGGATGAGATTCCCCGACCCGGACTCGACGAAGATCTGGAACCGCTCCACTCCGGTAGCCGAGCAATGCCACTGGACCTCCATCTCATTCCCGCTGCCATTCTCGGCAAAGACCGGCCTCAGCCGGTTCAGCACCGGCACGGGCGGGGCGGTGATCACGATCACCGGACAAGCGAGCGCCGTCATCGGGCTCGCGCTTCCGTCGCCATTCACGAATTGCGCGTAGTATTCCACGCGGGCCGATCCCGCGGGCAGATTCGGATCGGAGAATCCTGCCAGGCCATTCACAGCACCGGCCACCGCATCGCCCTGTTCGATCAGGGAAAGCTCACCGCCATTGATCGAGCGATAGATGCGATACTCCTTCGTGCCCGGCGTCAGGCACAGGCCCATGGTCAGCGGCGGGCGGGTGCCATCGGCGGTATCGCCACGATGGACGCTGCCATCGCAACCGGCAGGCGGCCGCACTTTCAGAAGCGTCGCACGCACCGGCCCATCGAACTCCCGTGCGATCATCGCCAGATTGTTCCGCAGGCGCACACCACCGGCAGGCTGCCATGAACCATTCGAGCCTTGGACTTCGATCAAGACGGCGGCATCGGTGTCCTCGCCGGGACCGGGTGCGGGAATCGCACCGAAGGAAAACGGCACCACGCTGAAGCCGCGGCCTTTTGCCGGAATCGCGGTCCCGTTGGATGTGGTCGTGCTCACCACCACGGTGCGCAGGATGCTGCCCGGCGGAGGCGGCGAAGAAATCGAGTAATTCCCCGCCACGAATCTCAGCCACGGCATGCTGGTCTTTTCCCTGACATTGGCCGCGACGGTCGGCAGCTCGAAGGTCTGCGTCACAGTATTGCTCACTGAGCTATCCGCGCCGTAGGCCGTGCAGCGGACGGAAGGCTTGTCCGAGGCTCCGGTGAAAACCACCGATACCTCCACGTCTTCCAGGCTCTTGCCCGGAGGAAAATAGACGGTGCGCTCCCAGACGACGGTGGCTCCGCCGCCGACCAGGACCGCGAGCTTCATGTGGGTCACGTCTTCCGTCTCGCGCCCGCAGGCGATGTTGACCCGGTGCTCCACCGCCGGATAGCGGCTCATGATCGTCGACTGCTTGTCGAAGGCCACGACGGTGAACGGGAAATTCGTGCCCTGATGGCAGAGGACCGGCGGTGCCGGAGCATGCATCCGACGAATGGTGACGAAGGCCGGAGCCGAGGGCGGCGACACCAGATCCGGGCACTCCGCGCAGCCGACCTCCTGCACCGCGCGCACGGCATACCAGCAGGTCTCGCCCGCACCGATCACCGGGGCTTGATCGACCCACCTTAGCGTGGTCGCGTTCGCAGCAAGTTCGCCGCACTTCACCAGCAGGTTCGGATCGCCGCGCTCCAGGTGCTCGCCGTCATTCACCATCAGCACGCGACTGATGCGCGGGTCATTCTTCCCCACTCCCCGAAGAATCTCGTACTTGGTAGGCGGGGTCATGCCGTCGGTCTGCGGCTGCCATTTCACGATGACCTTCGCCGGGGTGCTGGTGTAGTCCACCTCCACGTCCACGCCCGATGGATTCATGGGGACAAAGGTGCGGCAGGCGACACCGCGGCCCGGCGAGGAAAGCGCCCCCGGCTGGCCTAACAGGTCACAGGCGACCGTGTAGTAGTAGAATCCCTCGCAGGGCTGAAACGCACGCGGAGTCGCCTCACCGCAGCAGCGCTGGTTCCGGTCGAGGTAGAAGACGGTGGTCCCGTCGGCATTGAAGTCGGAGACGTTGGTCTCGGTGAAAAGCTTCGGAATGATGATTGGCACCTGGCTCGTACGGATGGCCGCGGCCGGCATGCCGATGACCAGCGACTCCAGGTCGGCGAGCGTGAGGTTCGCGGGATTCAGCCCCATGTCGGCCACCAGCTTCTGATCCACGCGGTAAAGGCGGAATCCGGAGCTGAGCATCGAGAGCCGGCGAAGATCCACCGGGCTCGCCCAGCGCATGCCGATCCCGAGGTGGGCATCCGCGGAACGTAGCGGCACCTGCACCGGAGCCCCCGGCGCTGGCATCGCTAGCGGGACACCCGCACGCAGCTCGACTCGGCCCACCACCGGCCCGTCCAGCTCGCCCTCGCGCAGCCGGATCTCCACCGTGACCATCTGCCCGGCGGCGGGCAAGGCACCGGCCCAGGCACGGCCGCGGAGCATCGCGATGGCCGGTGACGCTTGAGAAGCCAGATCGAGATCCAGCGCCAGGGCTGGATCTTGAGCAGCACGCGCCACCACCATCACTGCTTGCTCCGCGACCGGCGGTTCTCCTTGTTGGGGGGGATCATCGGGCCACGGCGGGCTGCCAGGCTGCCGGGGATTGGTGAGAAGGGAAAGATAGCCCGGGTGCTTCGCCTTCCGATACAAGAAGCGCAGGGTCTTCTCGACCTCCTGCCGGGACTCGCCGAGGCGCTCTGCACGACCGAGGATCGCGGATGCCGCGGCGGGCTCGGTGACCGGCTGGATCATTCCCTGGAAGGAGAACTCACCCGCGGCATTCGCGGCGGCGGGCTTCACGTGCACGCCGAAGCGGCGGCCCGCCAACGTGGCGGTGTCCTGGCTGGAAAGCAGCACGTAGCCGAGCGGCTGGCCGGCCGGGTCGTTCTTCGTTGCTCCGAGAGCGAAGACACCACCGGGCACTTCGTTTGCATGCGCCGCGATGCTCAGGCAGAGCAGAATGAAAAGGCGGAAGGCTTTCATGAAAGGTGTCTGTTAGTAGATCACATCGACGTCCACGCCGTCGTCTTTGCTGATGTGCATGTTCAGCCGGAGCGTCGCCGACTTCGAGATGGAGAAGGGCGAAACGCCGAGTTCGCCCCGCAGGGTGACGCGCCCGGTCCCAAAGGCCTCCGCCTCATCGAGATGCCCCAGGAATGACGCGGGATTATTCAGTGCGGTGGCCAGGCTCGGCACCGGGATCTTGGCCATCGCGGCAACCGCCCCCCTGCCTTCCAGACCGATGATACAGAGGACCCTGCCGCTGAGACCGAGCATGTAGCGTATGCCCGGCATCACATAGATGCCGTCTTCCCGATTCTGGAAAAAGCAGAACGACGCCGACCCCATGTGCCCCATCAGGCTCAGCATGCAGGAGTCGGGAATCCCAAAGATGCTATTCACCGAGATCCCTGCCTCGAGGCCGGTATAGAAGCCGGTGAGCGGCGTGGTCATGCAGCCGGTGTCAGGCAGGCCGGGCAAAGCCGGTGCGGGATAGCCCAGCAACGCCCGCGTATCCTCGTCGATCAGCGAGATGTTCGCCTTGTTCCTCGTGGTGCCGAAGAAGCACGCGCCCTGTGCCGCCACCGCATACACGCGGCCGCTGACCAAGCCGCTGATGTATCCCGTGCCGCCGCCGAAGCCGAACTTCGCGACGAAGCGCTCGAAGCTCGCTTCTTTCACCGGCATGTTTGCCCTCAGGTCGAAGCTGCCATCCAGACCCGAGAGACGGTTCTGGCCATCGAAGGAGAACTTCCCGTCCAGCGACACCTCCACTTTCGCCGTCGGACCGAAGTCCGCCTGCGCGTGGGCACCCACGGCCACATCCATCGCGACGGCACCGGGATTGCGGCACGAGGTATTGGGGATGCCGGACTCGTAATTGTTCAGCTCGAAGTATCCATCCACGGCAAGTGTCACCGCCACCTTCAGCTTCAGCCGGCCATTGAGACGTATCTGCTGGATCTCCTCGCCATGGATGCGCGCGTAGCCATCGATGCGAGCCGCGGCCATGAAGTCACCCACGCCCGCGGCTGCGGACTCCGGGACGCCGGTCTTTTCCGCCAGATCCCGGAACTCCTCCGCGCCCGCCGCGATGAGGCCCTTCACCGCCCGGTTCAGCACGCGGTTGATCTCACCGAAGACCAGATCGATCGCCCCGCGAAATTGATCCCTCAACTCAGTGAAGAGCCCGCGCACCAGCGGCTGCACCGCCTGCGCCATCACCCCGCCGGTGATACTCTCCTTCAGCAGCGAGAGGATCTTCGCGCGATGCTGGGCGGGCGAAAACTCGGCCATGTAGCGGCCGGTGACATCGCGCTCCGCCTTGTAGAAGCTGACGATGCGGTTGATCGCATTCGCCGATGCCGTGTTCGATGCGTTCGCGAATGCGGTGGAGATATTCGTCAGCAACGCCGACTGACTCCTCGTATCCTCAAGCCGCTGTCTCACCTCTTCCAGCATCGTCTGCACCTGCGCCAGCGTGCTCTCCGCCTGAGCCATCACCTCGGGAGAAATGACCACCTCCCCTTCCCCGCCGATCCGCCCGAGTTCCCGCGCCACATTGATGATGCTACCGCGGCTGCCCGGCGTGCCGACGATGTCCAACGCGATGTCGCAGGCACCGATCGCATCGTCCAGAGCGGCGACCACTTGCAACTGCACCGCGCCATTCGGTGCCGCGATGCCGGACAGGCGGGTGATCATCTGGCCCTCGGTAGCGGCGAAGACATTTGCATTGAGGCCGGAAAAGTTCTGCGGGCCGCTGTAGTGATCGGCGAGTGCGGCATGGATCTGGTCCGCGACCGGAGCCAATGCCGTGTCGAGCGCGGAGCCGATCATCCGCTCGAAGCGCGATGACAGCATGTCCTCCAGACCGTTCACGCCTGTCAGAAGATCATCCGCACCCGGCAGTGCGTCCATCAGGCCGCCGGTGAGCTGCTCCGCCATCAGCGCGGACACGCTCAGTTGCGGCGTCTCGAATCCCGCGCCGAAGGTGATCGCGCATCCTTCCGAGGTGAGCTTCTGGACCTGGTGCTCGACTTCGATCACCAGCAGCTTGTCCACATCATCCCCCGCGCTGGTGAAGGTCCTCAGTCCGGCCGACCACTCCAGCGGGTAGTCCATCTGGATGCCCCGCCAATTCCGGCGGGCCACCGGCTGGTATCGCTTGTCCGAGTTTTCGCGATATTGCTCCAAGCTGATCCCCTGCGGATACCCGCGGAAGGTGGGATCGAAATTTGCGTTGTTGAAGAAGCTCTCGCCCGCGCTGCCGGTCCAGCCTCCGGTCACGTGATACAGCGAGGTCTCGCTGCCATCCGCCGATGCGGTCGCATGGATGTGCACCGGGATGTCATCGAAGAAGGGCACAGCCAGCGCCCCGGCAAAGCTCGTAAAGCCCACCGGCACCGTGCTGGGCGTCCATGCGCTCAGAGCCGCCTTCGTCACGGGAGTCAGCCCGTAGTAACCGCCTGCCTCACCTTTCAGCCGGATGCCGGATGGCAGCGTGAAGCGGGAATCCACGCCGCTCTCGCCGGCCTGCGCGAGCGTCACCAGCGTGCCATTCGTATTGAAGCCGAGACGGCCCTGCAATGGCTCGTCGGTCACCGCGGGCATCAGCGCGGTGACATCCAGCACCAGGAAGGCACTGCCCGGCACGCAGGCCTGCGAGGTCGCGAAGGACATGCCCTCCGTGCGGATCTTCAGGTTCCAGTAGTCGAGCGTCCTCTCGCCGGGGTCCGCCAGCTCCGCCCCGGAGAATTCACCGGTGGAGGTCAGCGTGAGGTCCTTGAAAGGAATCTCGATGTTCGATGGCCCCTGCAGCCTGACGTTCCCCCTCACCATGCCGGGAGCCACCGTCGCATTGTCGAGATACGCCCAGCCGAAGCGGTTCAGCGTCATCTCGTATCCATAGAAGGGCGGCAGCGGCTGCACATCCGCCGTCACGGAATCATGGACGCCGGACACACCGCTACGACGAATATAGTACTTTGCGTATGGCTTCAGCCCGTACGGGCCGACCGGCGAATTCGCCACGATGCTGCGGCCCCTCAGGCTGCCATCCGCGCCCACCCGGAAATTGAAGCCCGGATAATCCGCCCGACCCGTGGCGGCAAGTTCGGCGGACGTCTGAGCCAAGGCCGGGTCATAGCCCTTCTTCCAAGGACGCTCCACGATGGAACCATCCGCCGGCGAGCCATGGCCGCTCAACAACATCGCCGCCGGGAGATAGCCCGCCCCGCTCTGCGGCGTGACCCCATAGACCGATGTGGCAAGCGTCCAGCCCGCCGTGTGCATCACGCCGGACTGCAGGGACAGCACGCGGTGAGTGAAGCCACCCGTGCCATTCAGACCCCATGCGATGTCGGTGGTGGTCACGGTCCCCGGAGAACGGAGTCCGCCGTCCGGGGTGATGCTCCATATGCCGCTCTTGGTGAGGAAAGAGATCGTCCTCTGTGTGTTCGGCCCGCTGTTCTGCACGCACGCGGGACTGTCGTCCGCAATGGTCGAGTAGGTGAGTTCCGCTCCATCCGCGGGGTTTTGTTCCACCTGACCGCTGATCAGCGAGTTCACGAAGGACATCGTCGTGCGGCCTGGGGACACCGTCACGCCGCGGGGGAAGTGCGCATCGAATCCATCGTGCGTCGCGTCCACCTTGCAGTTGAGAAGCGCCCGCCCTTCAGGCGAAACCTTGATCACGAATTCCGACACCGAACCTGCGACACCCTTCGCGAAAGCGAGGTAGCCATCGTTCGCCATCCGCTCGCCCTTGGTTCCATCCTCGAGTTGGAAATTGCTCCCGGTGGTCTGCAATGCCTGCTGCTCCTCCCTGCGGACGAAGGTGGTGGAATCCTCCGTCTTCCCGTAGATCTCGCCTTCCTCGACACGCCAATAGACGTGCCGGTAGCCGACCGTGGCGGGCAGCTTCTCATGGGAGAAGTAGAAGCGACTCGCCGATCCCGGCAGGACAAAGCCTGCCTCGCCGGACGGATTGAGATCCTGATCCAGCCCGATCTCGATCGCGATCTTCCCCTTGTGGCGGCGGCTTATGGGATCGAACGCCACGCCGAATCCCGCAGGCAGTGTCATCTCGCTGCCCTGCGCGTGAAGACCCGACGTGCTGAGCACCACCGGACCGCGGGACCACGAGACCCCACCCGTGGTGCCAGACGTAGCACTTGCGATTTCCACGGTTTGGCTGCCGGACAGCGTGAGCTCGCCATTCGACCAATAGATCACATTCAGCGGGCCTCCGCTCCAGGCGCGGCCTTGATAACTTGGCAGCGATCCAGACCCAGCGGGAAAGGTCACCTGGACCACGAACCGCTCCACCCCGATATCGGTCACGGTGCCGGCCGCAGGGTTGTTGGACACGGCAGTGAAGGTCGCCTGCACGTGCCCGAACCTCATGTTGCCATTGAGCGACATCAGCTTCAACCCGGCCAGAGTGCGCGTGCCGAGATTCACCGTGGTTCCCCCCTGCTGGACGGTCTCCAGCTTCACACCGAGGCTGAAGGTGTGGGTCGGGAAGATCGCGTTGGGATTCACCGGCTGGATCATGATGTCGCGGTCCAGCGACTTCGCGACCGGCACCCGTACACCGCCGGTGATGGTGAAGGCATCCATCGTGTCGCTCGTCTCGGTCACCCCGCCGTTCACCAGCGCGACGGCCTGGCCGGTGGTCGTATTCGTGAGCGTCGCGGTGTAGCGAATGGTGAGCGCTTCCGGGAAATACGGTGGCTCGGCGGGCAAGGTCTCGGCGAAGGCATCGTAGCGTCGCAGGTCTGCATTCACGCGGAAGCGGAAGCCCTCTTTCCCCGGCACGCTGCGGATGGCCACTCCCGACTCGACCCCGAGCGACCCGACCGACGTGTACGAAGCCAGTATATTCAGCGACGCGTCCGCCGAAGTCGTGCTGGTGAAGTGCCAGTACTGATTCGCCCTCGTCTGGACCAGCGTAGCGCGGGTGACGTAACTGGTGGTCGGAGGAAAGCCCCCCGATGTCTCTTCCTGCAGGAGCAGGCCTACACGATAGCGCTTGTCCTGCGAAAGCCGCGCGGTCGGCTGCACCTTGAAACCATTCATGGGTATCGTCGCGGTCGCACCGCTGACGCGGAATCGCGGCGTGAAGACGACCGACATGCCGGACGCCACCACGCCCCCGACCAGTGGAACCGGCGCATTGGCCTCGTCCACCATTATGATTCCCACCCGGTAGTAGTCCACGGAAGTGGCCTGCCCGCCGGTGAAGCGGAACTCGCCATTCACCAGAACGCCATCCCTCGCAGTGTCCGAGGCGATCACCACGGTGCTGGCCGTGCCCACCGCGGTGATGGACTCCGTGTAAACCGTCCCCGCCCGCACCGCCGGGAGGAGGACGGCGAAGCAGGCGAGCAGGACGGAAAGGCAGGAAATTACGGATCGGACGGGTGAAAGGTGCATGGCGACGAAACCTCCACCCTTCCCTTCCCCCATCCGGGCAGAAGTACAACGCCTGGTGACGAAGTTTTTTCCCAGCCGGCTGCCACCTGCTGTCAGCGCAGCGAAAACACGCGTAGATAGACATCTTCCCCGCCGCCCCCGCAGGTCACCGCCACCGACGACCCATCCGGGGAAATCGCGAGATGATGAAAGGCATCCGGCACCGGCAACAGCGCAAGTTCACGCCAGGTCCTGACGTGCCAGAATTTCACCCCCTCCAGCCCGCCCAAACTGAGCAACGTGCGGCTGTCCGGGGCAAAGACGAGATCTCCGGTATTCCGGTCGTGCCCGGTCCAGCGGCGTTGGAGGGCACCCGATTTCCGGTCCCACACGGCGATTTCCCCGTCCACACTGCCACCGGCCAGCCAGCGGCCATCCGGGGAGAAAGCGAGTCCGGTGATGTAGTTCTTCTCGTTCGCCAGCTCGCGCACCTCGTTCGCCGCGAGGTCGGCGATGCGGAGGCCAAAGGGATGCGCCTCGGCAGCGGCGGCGACTTGAGTGCCCGTGGGATCCCACGACAGCGCGCGGAATTTCCAGCCGTCCTGCCGCTGCGGATAGAGCGTCACGCGGCGGGCCTCGCCTCCGTCCACCGGTTGCAATATCAAGGTGCCATCGTCATCCAGCACGGCGATCGTCCCGCCGTCCGGGGAAAGCGCCATCTGGTAGGAAAAACGCGTGCGTGCCGCGGGTGGCTCGAAGGTGTGACGGGGCTCATCCGCGGCGAATGGCCACCACTCGATGCGACGGGTGACCGTATTCCACAGGACAACTTCCTCCCCCCGGCTGCCGATCAGCAGCGTCCCGGTCGGAAAGGTCTGGAGCAGGGTGCCATCGGACGCCTGCCAGCGGGTGACCACCGTGTCCGGCAGGTGGCCATCGCCGGTGATTACGGATTTCCCGGACGCATCGAAATGCGGGCGCGCAAAGCTTCCACGAGGGATCACGACCGGGCCGCCGGTATCCGCCACCTGCCATTCGCGGACCTCGCCATCCTTGCAGCCGCTTGCCAAAACAGCGCCATCCGGGTGCCAGGCCACCGTCCATACCTCGCTGTGATGGCCCCTCAGCACGGCCTGCACGATCGCATTCCCCGCCCCCCAGACCCGCAGGGCACGGTCCGTGCAAGCGGTCGCCAGCCTTGCTCCATCGGGAGAAAATGCCACCGCTGTCACCTGGTGCCCGGGCGCATGATAAAGCACCCGTGGCGCGCCACCTGCCGTGGGTAGCAGCCATGCGAGATCCCGGCCACCCGCTGCCACTTGCCGGCCATCCGGGGCGAAGTGCAGGCAGGTCACCCCGGGCAGATCCCAATCAGCCCGGCGTGCGCGGGTCTCGACGTCCCAGAGCACCACCTTTCCCTCCACATCCGTGGTGGCGATCTGCGAGCCATCCGGGCCGAGTTCCGCAGCGGCGAAGTTTTCTCCCGGCAGCTCCCACAGGGAAGCTCCCGTGGCGGGATCGACCAGACGCGCCCGCCCGCCTTCGCGATAGAAGAACATCGGATCAGCATCCAGCGTCACGCAGCGCGTGCTGTCGCGGCTGAAGGAAATCCGCCGCGCCGGGAACTTCCGGGCCACCTGGCCGCCGCTCGTGGTCTGGAAAAATCCGTCCGCACAAAATCCAGCCCCGTCTTCCAGCAAGTAGGGCGTCGCGGGATGGGCGATCCCCGCGAATTCCTCGACGCCGCCATCGCGATCCACCACCGCAAGCGGCCCGCCCAAGATCCCCACCGCCAGGCTATCCCCGCCGGGCGCGTAGGCCACCGCGCGGACCTGCCCCCGGAAAGAGGCCAAGGTGGTCACATTCCGCGGACGGGACTCCGCCATCATCCAGCTCCACTCGACGCCCCGCTCCGGGTCCGCCTCGTGGGCTTCCAGCCATCGCCTCGCTCCTCCCGGATTGCCCGCGGCGATCTCCTGCGCTGCTGCCCGCAGGTCGGCGGCGTAGAGATTTGCCGCCAGCGTCTCGCGGATCACGGCGGACTTCGCCTGCTCGCGGGAGAGCTCCCCCGCCTGCCGTAGGTTCACGCCGGCCTGCACGATCACGGCGACAGTCCCGATCAAAAGCGAGATCGCCAGTGCCGCACCCAGCCCTGCCAAGGTGCGGTTCCGCCGGGCCCATCGCGCCAGACGACCCGCCGGGCCGACCGGCCGGGCCAGCACCTCGCGCCCGTCGAGGAAGCGCCGCAGGTCATCCGCCAGATCCGCCGCGGAGGCGTAGCGCTTGCCCGGCTCGCGCTCCAGACACTTCAGGCAGATCGTCTCCACGTCCCGGGGAAGCCCTGCCTGCAAGGCGCGCGGGCTCACGATGTCCCCGGCGCGCGCGCGCTCCAACACCGCTTGGGAATTCTGCCCCATGTAGGGCGGACGGGCGGTCAGGAGTTCATAGAGCATCGCGCCGAGCGCGAAGATATCCGAAGCCCGGCTCGCTCCGCCGCCGCCCGCTATTTCCGGGGACATGTATGGGGGCGAGCCCAGCAACTCGGTGGTCAGGGTGAAGGCCGGGTCGCCCGATTCCTCCAGCAGTCTGGCCAGCCCGAAGTCCGCGATCTTTGGCTGGCCGTCCCGCGCCAGCAGCACGTTGGAAGGCTTCAGATCCCGATGCAGCACGCCGCACTCATGGGCATAGGCCACGGCCCGGGAGATCTTTTCCAGCAACTCCGCGGCCTGCGTGACGGGCAGCGGATCCCCCGCCGAGACCAGATCGCCGAGCGTTCCGCCCTCGACCAGTTCCATGGTATAGAATGCCTGGCCCTCGGCCTCGCCCGCCTCATGGACGGTAACGATCCCCGGGTGATGGAGCTGCGCCGCCGCGAGGGACTCCATCCGGAAGCGCCGCAGGAAATCCGGCCGGGCGAAGACGCCACCGACCAGGATCTTCAGCGCAACATGACGCCCGAGTTGTGCATGCCATGCCCGGAAGACCACGCCCATCCCGCCCCGACCGATCTCTTCCTCCAGCACGTATTCGCCGAAGCGCTCCGTCTGGAAATCCTCATCCGCCGCCACCATCTCCATCAGGCAAGCCGGACACCGGCCGCCGAGAATCCCCGGCTCCAGCAGCGCCGAGCAGCGCGAGCAAGTCCCCGCCGCCATGCTAGTGCGGCCGCAGCGCGGCGATGAGCTCCGCGAGTTCCGCCTCGACGTCGGCCTCATCGGCCAAGGTCGCCGCCACTTCCCGCCTGACCAGATCCCGCATCCGCGAGCGCAGCCGCCCGATCGCCATGGCCACCGCCCCGGTGCTCATTCCCAGCGCATCGGCAGCCGCCGCATGGCCGATGTCCCGGCCATCCCCATCGAGAAAAGGGGCCAGCAACTCGAAGTGCCGGGCTTTCCCCGCCGCGTCGCATTCCGCGCGCAATTGATCCGCCGCTCTTTCCAAAACAGTCAGCGCCCATTGCCGGTCGTAGGCCGCTTCGGGGGAGCTGCCCGGCTCCTTGAGGCGGTCGGAATCCACCAGTTCGATCGACACATGTGCCGCGCCGCCGCCACGCCTTTGCCTGCCGCTCCAGATACGCTCGTCCGCCAGGAAGCGCTTCAGCACCACGAGCAGGTAGGAGCGGAAGCGCCCGCGCTCCGGGTCCGCCGAGGCCAGCCAATTGCGCTGCAGCCCGCGGGAAAAGAATTCCTGCACCAGATCGCGCGCGCTTTCCTCATCCCGCCCGGAATTCACCACGAACTGGTGCGCCGGCTTCCAATAGGCCCGGCACAGCAGGTCGAGCGCAGCCTCCCGCGATTCCTCGTCCTCTCCACCTGCTCGGGCCACCATGGACCAACGCGTCGTTTGGAATGCGGGCATAACTCGGTTTTCCGATGATACGCCGGAATTGTAAAATAGCGATGCCTCCGGACCATCGATTTTTCCGCGGCTCCAGCGCCAAAGCGACCGGGCGTGCGTCATTTCGCGCAAATTCCGCGTGGCGGGAGCGTATCCGGAGCCCTAGCCTTTCGCCCATGCAGCACACCATCCCCGTCGAGCACAACGATCCGATCAACGCGCAGATCCTCGCCGTTTCGGAAGACCTCGTGTCCGGATTCCACCGGCATCCCTTCCATGTGATCGCGGAGAAAAGCGGCGTGGACCTCGGCACCGTGCTGGAGCGCATCCGCGCGATGCTGGAGGCGGGCGTGGTCCGCCGGGTGCGCCAGACGCTGCTTTCCACGAAGCTCGCCCACGGCGCGCTGGTCGCCTGGAAGGTGCCGGAAGAAAAGCTGAATGCCGCCTTCGACTTCATGGCAAAGGAGGACCCTTTCTCCGGCCATGTGGTCATCCGCTCGACGGATACCGAGGTCTCCGGCTCCGGCTATCGCCTGTGGACCACCCTGAAAGTGCCGGTCGGCGAGTCGCTCGACGAGCACGCCACCGCCCTGCTCCGCCTGACCGGCGCGACGGAATATCTCCTGATGCCGGCCAATGGTGTCTTCGCCCTCGGCGTGGGGCACGTCCGCCGCCGCTCCCTGGAGCCCGGCGAAAAGGCGGAGGAAACGGCGGTGATGATGACCACCGTGCCAGTCGATCTCACTCAGGAAGAGTGGGATGTGCTGCTCGCCCTGAAGGAGGAACTTCTCCCCGAGGAAGTCATCGCCAGCCCGTGGGATGGCCGCGCGGCAAAGGCAGGCGTCTCCGTGGACCGCTTCTGCGAGGTGGCCACAACGCTGAATGACAAGAAGGTCATCGGCCGCTTTTCCACCTTCCTCGAGCACGTGAAGCCTTCCTCGACCGGCGAGCGTGTCACCCGCTTCAATGGACTCTTCCACTGGGCCGTGCCAAAGGGCCGCGAGATCGAGGCCGGCGGCGAGGTCGGCCGCCACTACTGCATGACCCACTGCTACTGGCGCGAGGGCGGCCCGCAATTCGGCGACGTGAATATCATGGGCGTGGTCCACGGCACCGAGAAGCCGCGCGTGCTGGAGCACAAGGCGGCCATCGACCGCCACCTGGAAAGCATCGGCATCCCGGTTTCCTACACGAATGTCTTCTGGGGTGGCCGCTCGGAGATCAAACCGTCCGAAATTTCCCCGGTGGTCTACAAAGAATGGCACAGGAAAATGGCAGACCGGTGATCCGAATCGCACGCCGGGCTTTGACATGGGGAGTCTTTGCTCTCCTGTCACTTGGCTTCGAGAGCTGTACCCACCAGTCGGCGACCGGAGACGAGGTCTCATCCCGGGCGATGACAGATCATGCCCGGGCACTGGGACTTGCGAAAACAGGCCGCCAGAATGTGTGGATCATTCATCCAATTCTGGACTCAGCCAAGGTCTCAGCATGCCTCACAGATGCAAGCGATGGCGTCCGTCTTTTGGTTTGGAGTTCACCACGCCGGGCGCTGCGGAATCCCTTGTCGGACGATCTTTTGGGCGCGATGCGTGATCCCATGGCCTGCTTGTCTGCAGATTCGCCAGCGGTGGAGTTGGAGGGTTACCCGCAACTGGCGTTCCATTTGCCACCCAGAGCCAGCAACGATTTCGCAGCGCGCGTCTTCCAAGAATGCGCCAATCTCAGCATCGCGCACGATGAATTCCGCTTCCAAAGCGACTGATGCCCTTGAAAAAGAGTGCTTAAGATTTGCTAATCTGCTATCTGTCGATTTCGTCACAAGCGCCCCGTTCCCGCCGTCACGGGGCGCCCCTAAAGCTCAGCGCGCATGCAGAAAATCCTGATCGTCGAGGATGAACGCGACATCGCAGACCTGGTGGGCTTCAACTTGGAGCGCGCGGGCTTTTCCGTCCTGAAAGCACACGATGGCATCACCGGCACCGAGGTGGCCATCCGCGAGCGGCCCGATCTGGTGATCCTGGACCTGATGCTGCCCGGCAAGGACGGCTATGGGGTTTTCAAGGAACTCCGCCGCGACTCCCGCAGCCGGGATATCCCGGTCATCATGCTGACCGCCCGCGCCCAGACCGAGGATCGCATCCAGGGGCTCGAGGCCGGTGCCGACGACTACCTGACCAAGCCGTTTTCCCCGAAGGAGCTGATGCTCCGCGTGCAAGCCGTGCTGAAGCGCAGCGATGGCCCGCCGGGCTCCGTGGAAGTGAGCTACGGGCCCTTCCGCTTCGACAAGAATTCTCTCAAGTTCTACCTCGAAGGTGAGCCGGTCGAACTGACCTCCACCGAGTTCAAGCTGCTGCTCTTCCTCACCGAGCGTGCGGGCAAGGCACAGGACCGCAATGACCTCCTCCGCACCGTCTGGGGATACAGCGACGAGGTCCACAGCCGGACCCTCGACACCCACATGAAGCGGCTCCGTCAGAAACTCGGCGATCATGCAGCGATGGTTGAAACCGTGCGTGGCATTGGCTACTGCGTGTCCTCACTCTGAGGATGCCCGAGCCATTTGCCACCTTTTCATCCGTAGCCGCGCTGGCAGCCATTGCCGCACTCGGCGTCACGGCGCTGCGCCTGCGACGGGCGCGAAAGAAATTCAACGAGGAGGTCTCCGCGTGGAAGCTGAAGCTGGATCTGGACCTGCGACAGGCGAAGCGGGAGCGCGACCAGCTCCTCGACGCGCTGGGCGACGCCTTCATGCTGGTAGATGCGAATTCACGCGTCCTCTTTGCGAACAAGGCGGCGCGCACCCTCTTCCGCGGCCGGGACCTGACCGGGCGGACGGTGCAGGAAGCCTTCCTCGACCAACGTCTCGCCGCCGCGCTGATGCGCTGCCTGGACACCGGCGAGCCCACGGTGACGCGCGCCGTGCTCCCTCAACAATCTTCCCCGCTGGGCGACCAGGAGCGCCGCGGGATGAACGCCTGGGTCATCGACGCCGCCCGGCTTTCCGACAGCCCGGCGGACGATCCCACCACCCGAGTCGTAATTCGTGACGTGACCAGCGAGTATCAAACAGAACAGATCCGCAAGGACTTCGTGGCCAATGCTTCCCACGAGCTCCGGACGCCGCTGGCCATCATCAATGGCTACCTGGAAAACCTCATCGACGACGACCTGCTCGACGACAAGGAGCTCACGCGCCGCTTCCTGAAGGTGATGCGCAAGCACACCGAGCGCATCTCCCGCATCGTGGAGGACATGCTTGTCATCTCCCGTCTCGAGTCCGGCGAAGCAGCAGCGCTGAAGGTGAAGCCTTTCCGCATCCGCTCCTGCGTGAGCGACGTGCTGGAGCGTTTGGAATCCGTGATCCACAACCAGCAGGCGACGATCAAGATCGACATGCCGGATCTCGATTTCACCTTCGCCGGCGATCGCTTTTACTGGACGCAGGTGCTCTTCAACCTTGTCGAAAACGCGTTGAAGCAGAATCCACGTCCCGGCCTCACCGTGACCATCGGCTGCAGCCGGAATGAAGAAGTGACCCGCATCTGGGTGGCCGACGATGGCGTGGGCATCCCGAGTGCAGACCTGCCGCACATTTTCCGACGCTTCTACCGGGTGGAAAAGCACCACTCGCAGGAAGAGATCAAGGGCACCGGACTCGGGCTTTCAATTGTGAAGCGCGCGGTGGAAGCGCACGGCGGCGGCATCGACGTCAGCTCGACCCCGGGCCAGGAGACGCGCTTCACCATGGAAGTCCCGCGCGAGGCCGAGGCACGCCTTCTCGCCGAGGCCGAGGCAAATGCGCTGCCGGAATTGCAGAAGATGACGGATTGACCGGCCTTCTTGATAAGGGGTGTCGACGTTCCGTCGACACGTGTGGACGGCGCATCAAAAGCCCCACTCGATCCCCTCGTAGATCGCACGCAGCTTCCGCCCCTTCTCCGGATGGATGAAGGCGACCCACGAGATTTTTCCTGACAGATACGCCGCGAAGTCCGCATGCCCCTCGCAGTTCTGCAACTCGGCCCCGTGGCGGACGCAATTCGTCAAGATCGCCTTCAGCCGGTCGTATTCGCGGCGGTCGATATTCGGCCGCTCGTTGAGGATGACCCCGGCAGCGTGCTGCTGCTGCCCCCGACGCATCACGCGGGTCTTGCGATGATTCGGCGTGAATCCTTCTTCAAGGATGACAGCCGCAGCCGCGACAACGAAGCGCCCCGTCTGCCGCGCGAAATCCTCGCCGCCGGAGAAAAGGAGATCGTCCGCGTATCGCGTGTAATTAGCACCCGCGGCCTTCGCGAGACCGCCCAGGCGACAATCGAGGCGGAAGGCACACAGGTTTGCCAGTGCGGGAGAAGTCGGAGCCCCCTGCGGCAGATGAGGCGTTGCCAGCCGTCGCCTCGCCGCCCACGCGAGCGGCTTCTCCGATACGACGCCGTGAGGGGCGGCATGCGTCACCAGCCGGGTCAGGGCATGCGCCACGGCCTCGGGGTAGCCCGCCGTCAGCAATACCCGCAGCACCCGGGCTGAGGAAATCGAGGGAAAGAAGTCTTCCAGATCGATGCGGACCAGCACGTGCCTGCCCGCGTGCGGTGCCACGAAATCACGCACCGAGCTTCCCTTGCGAAACCCCATCGCCGCCTCGTGCGGCGGGATCGCATCGAGGATCCGCCGCAGCACCCTCCGCTGGACGTGTTTCAGCAGGGTCTTCGGCATCTCGATCAGCCGGAAGCGACCGTCGGGCTTCTGGTGCCAGCGGTGACGGTAGTGCTCCGCTGTGCCGTAGGCGGTCAGCCAGCCGAGGTCATCGGCGTGGATTCCCAACACATCGGACAGCTCCCCTATCGTGGAAATCCCCGGCAGATCCCACGACCTCGGGGCACCCTCCGCCGGAGCCATCACCGGCATCACGTGGGCGGCGGTGATCCTACCCTGCCCGCGCGTCCATGCTTCGATGAAGGAACGATGGTCGAGGATGCGATCCATCACTTGGCGCACGGTCGGGCGCGGCTGGGCTCCGAATTCGCGGGCCAGCTTTTCCGCCAGCGGCCTGAGCCAGCGGGCCTTTCCCAAGTCCCCCACCAGCGGCCTCGCGCGATCCACCAGTGCCTCCACATCATCCATCGGCCCGGCCGCCAGTGCGGCGGCCAGCAGGCGGATGCTGTGGGCTCGGGAGGACATTGGCGGGCGGGTGGATGCAAGGAGGCACCGCGCACCAACGCGTCCGGTCTGGCGCGGGCGGTTTCACGCGGGAGCGTGACTAGGCCCGGGCCTCGTGATGCCTTGATGAGTCGATCCCCCGGGGTATCCCCGGGGAGGCCGGGTGCGTTTCCACACATGGCCAGCTTGGCGCGCGGGCCTCCCTGCGATCCGTCATCACGCTACGCCGACGGATGCGATCACGTCAAAGCCCGCCGCATCCCGGACACGATCCGAAAACCGCATTGAACAAAATTTTGACAAACCCCTGGGAGACCGCTACAGACCCCGCCCCCGGCCGCGGAAATCTCGCGGCAAGGGTCCTGAATCCTCACGCCCATTTCGTCATGGCCAAGAAGCACGTTCTCAAAGCCGAACCGCGCCAGCGCTCCGGTTCCGGTGTCCTCAAACAACTGCGTCGCGAGGGCTGGATCCCTTCCGTCATCTACGGACGCGGCACCGAAAACAAGAACCTGAAGGTGGATGCCAAGGCATTCGGCGAACTGCTGGCCCACGCCACCTCGGAAAACATTCTCATCAATCTGGACCTCGGCGGTGCGAACCAGCTCGCCTTCCTCCAGACCGTCCAGCACGACCCGCTCTCGGGCAAGGCGCTGCACATCGACTTCCTCTCGGTGGACGAGAACAGCGAAATCACCGCCCACATCCCGGTGCACCTCACCGGTGAAGCCGCAGGCGTGAAGGCCGGTGGCCTGCTCGAGCAGCTCGGCCACACCCTCGAAGTCCGCTGCGTGGCCTCCGTGCTGCCGGAAGTCCTCGAGTTCGACGTGACCCACCTGAACGAAGGCGACTCGCTGCACATCGGCGACGTGAAGCTTCCAGCCGGTGTCACCGCGACCCACGCCGACGACGTCGTGATCGCCCACGTGGCGAAGAGCGCCGCCGCCGTCTCCGAGGCCGCCGCCTCCGCTTGATCGGTATTTCTTTTCCGAAAGCCCGGTCCGCACCAGCGGCCCGGGCTTTTGTTTTGAAGACCGGGATTCTTATCTGAGATCCCGGATTTCACGTTTCAGATTTCAGATTCCCGCATTGGAAACCGGAGCATCCATTCCCCTCGTCGTCGGCCTCGGCAATCCCGGCCGGCAGTATGAGAACACCCGCCACAATGTGGGCTTCATGGTGCTGGAGCGACTTGCGCTGCTCGCCGGCGTGCCCTTTGAGTCGAAGCCGAAGTGGCAATCCCACGTCGCGAAGCTCCCCGGGTCCGGAGTGCTGCTGGTGAAGCCGCAGTCCTTCATGAACCTGAGCGGGCGGCCGGTCCGCCAGATCACCACCTTTCACAAGTGGACGCCGGAGCAGGTGCTGGTGGTCTATGACGATGTCTCGCTGCCGCTCGGCAAGCTGCGTTTCCGCGAGAGAGGCAGCGCCGGAGGGCACAATGGAATCAAGTCCATGATCGAGCATCTGGGAGGCGACGCCTTCCCCCGGCTGAAGGTCGGGATCGGTGCCTCGGAGCCTGGAAACATGACCGGCCACGTGCTGGGAACCTTCCGCGAGGATGAGCGGGAAGCGCTTGAAAACACACTTGCAAGAGCCGTTGCCGCTGTGCAGCTTGCGCTCTCCCAAGGCCTCACGGCCGCAGCCGGATTTTACAATAGCAACAACGGAACCACCTAACCAAAACGACCCCACATGAGCCGCAAGTACGAAGGACTCGTCATCCTGAACACCAAGTCGATCGAAGGCACCATCGATGACCTCGTCGCCACCGTCAGCAAGGAAATCGAATCCGAAGGCGCGAACGTCGCCGACGTCCGCCAGCTCGGCCGCCGCAAGTTCGCCTACGCCTCCCGCCATCTGGAAAGCGGCCACTACGTGAGCTACTCCTTCAAGGCCGAGCCTGAGACCATCACCCGCATCCAGGAGAAGCTGAAGCTGAACGGAAACGTTCACCTGCAGCACTTCCAGCGCGTTGCCTGAGATTTCGCTTGAGATGTTCACTGGAACACCTCATCTTTCTTCCCTTTCCTTGCCATAACTAGCCTGCCCCTACCCTGCCATGGCCAATCTCAACAAAGTGATGTTGATCGGGAATCTCACCCGTGATCCCGAAGTCCGCTACACTCCCAAGGGAACCGCTGTCGGCGACCTTGGTCTTGCCGTGAACCGGCGTGTCGCGGATGGCAATGGCAACTGGTCCGATGAAACCACCTTCGTGGACATCACCGTCTGGGGTACGAATGCGGAGAATGCGCAGAAGTACCTGACCAAGGGCCGCGGCGTTTTCGTCGAAGGCCGCTTGCAGATGGACACCTGGGAGGACAAGCAGTCCGGCCAGAAGCGCAGCAAGCTCAAGGTCGTCGCCGAAGTCCTGCAATTCCTGCCTGACGGCAAGCAAGGTGCAGGCGGCGGTGGTGGTGGCGGCTCGCGTCCCGGCAATGGAGACGGTGGCGGTGGCGGCGGGTATTCCCAGCAGCCGCGCCAATCTTCCGCACCGCAAGGTGCCTCGCCGGCAAGCTCCGGCGACTACCACGACGAGGAAGACGACATTCCCTTCTGAACCGAAAAGGCCGGGCAGCAATGCCCGGCCTTTTTCGTGGAGCGGAGTTAGAGCGCTTCCCTACACGCCACCGAGCATCGAGACCAATACCCCCAGCGCCGCGCACGTCGCAAGCACGGGGAGGATGCCCACCTTGAATCTCTCCATCGCGATCCACGCGGCGATGGCCATCACGGCGACGATCGCATCGAAGCCCCTGCCCTCGGGAAAGAGCGCGTGCATGGCAAACCAGATCGCGAGATTGAGGATGACTCCCACGACGGCAGCGGTGATCGCCGTGAGCACCGATGCGAGCCGTGGTCGCTCATGCAGCCTCTCCACATGAGGCGCGCCGAGGAAGACGAACAGGAAGCACGGCAAGAACGTCACCCACGTGGTGATTCCCGCTCCCAACGTCGCTGCTAGCAAAGGCGACATGTCGCCGGGATTCTGCCACGCGGCCACAAAGCCCACGAATTGCAGCACCATGATCAGCGGCCCGGGCGTCGTCTCCGCTAGACCTAGGCCCGCCATCATCTGCCCGGCATCCAGCCAGTGGTAATGCTCCACTGCCATCTGGTTCACATACGGCAGCACCGCATACGCCCCGCCGATCGTGACCATCGCCGTCTTGCTGAAGAAGAGCCCCTGTTGGAAATGGACGCCATGCCAGCCTGACAGCAGCCCGCAAGCAACGACCGGCAGCCACCACAGCGCGAGACAAATGCCAGTCACGGTAAGGCTCCGCCGCAAGGTCGCGCGAGGCGATGGCGGGAGCTGCACAAAGGATGCTCTTCCCGCATCCGCTTTCCCATACCCCTTCCCCGCCGGGAATTGCGACGGGCAGAATCTTGCGCCGATCCATCCGACCAATGCTGTGACAGTCAGGATCACGACGAAGTTCACCTTGAAAAAGAAGATCGCAACGAAGGCGAGAAGTGCCAGCACCCACAGCGCCGGTGTCTTCAGCGCCTTCGAGCCGATGCGCTTCACCGCCGATGCGACGATCGCGATGACCGCCGGCATCAGTCCGTAGAAGATCCCCTGGATCCACGTCACCTCACCCCCGGCCATGTAGAGCCAGCTCAGGAAAAACAGGATGAGGACCGAGGGAATCACGAACAAGGCACCTGCCGCGATGCCACCCCGGGCACCGTGCAGGCGCCAACCGAGATAGGTCGCGAGCTGCTGGGCTTCCGGCCCGGGCAGCAGCATGCAGAAATTCAGCGCGTGCAGGAAGTGTTCTTCGCTCAGCCAGCGGCGCTTCTCCACCAGTTCCCGGTGCATGATCGCGAACTGCCCCGCCGGACCGCCAAAGCTGATCCAGCCGAGCTTGATCCAGAAGCGCAACGCTTCTCGAAACGTGGGAACGGGAGGAGGTGAAGTCATCGCCAAAGCCCGGGCTGCCCGGGGAGCCAGCCATGTCAAAGGAGGCACCCCGGGATACCCGGAAAGATCGGTGGCGATAGCGTCACACGCACGCCCATACTTCGCATCACCTCACTTCACCTGCAGCGCGGTCGCATTCACGATCAGGGCATCCGCGGATGATCCCGGGGCGACCTCGCCCGAGACCGTCACGGTGGCGAGATTGGCCAGTCCGCCGACTCCTTCGACGCCTTCCGCCAGCACCTTGCCATCGGCTCCGGTGATTTGGATGGTGGCGATGCCGGCCTTCTTTTCCTCGGCGGAGTTGCAGCAGGTGTCCCACGGCGTCTCGCAGTTGTCGCCCGGCTTCTCACTGCATGGTGTGAGCACTTCCGCATCGCCCAGCACGAAAGCGGCGCGGCCTTCGACGAAAGGTTTCGACTTGCCCATGATGCGCCCGGTCAGGGTGATCTCATCACCGGGCTGCACGGTGGTGCGGACGAGATGGATGGCCTTCGCCTCACCCGTGGGGACAGTGGCGAAGACCTTCGACAATTCCGCGCTCGGTGCCGCTGGAGTCTTTTGCTCCGCAGCGGGTGCGGACTTCTCCTGACAGGAGGCGAGCAGGCTGACGGCGGCGGCAAGGATCAGTTTTGTTTTCATGATGGAGTTTGTTGGTAGTGGTTTAGAGATTCAGGAGGACCGGAGGGCGAAGGGAAGAGATGGTTTCAGGCAGCGGATTGCCGGGGGCAAGGCACCCAGCAGGCCGAGGAGCAGCCCGGTCACCACGCCGGTGATCGCAACGCCCGGCCCGATCTCGAGCGTGAAGGCACCGATGGAGAATGGCACGGTGCGTCCATCCAGCAGCAGCACCGCGGCGAGCGACGCGAGCAAGGTGCCGGTGAGACAAGCCAGCGTGCTTTCCTGGACCAGACTGGCGAGCAGCGCGCCGCGGCCATAGCCGATTGCCTGCAGCGTGGCCATCTCTCGCACCCGCGAGGCAAATGCCGCGTAAAGCGTATTCACCCCGCCGAACAAGGCTCCCGCAGCGATCAGGCCTGCGGTGATCCAGGTCATCGCCCGCAGCGGCTTGAAGAACGAACTAAGGCGTGCATAGTAGTCGCTCTCGCGGATCGCGCTGAGTTCGAGATCGAGCCGCTGTTTTGCGAAGAGATCGGCATCGGCGAATCCCGCGGGATCATCGAGGCGGAGGACGACACAGGATACCGTCTCGCGCTTCGACAGCACGCGGATGTCCCCGAGGGTGGCCCATAGCTCCGACTCCAGCACCGTGCCGGGAGCGGCGAAGATCCCGGAGATCACGAGGTCCTGGCCATCGAGTGTGACGTGCTTTCCCGGCTGCAGGGCAGCCTCCGGCACACCGAGCTTTCGCCAGGCCAGCCGACCGATCATGATCTGCCCTGCGGAAGGAAAGCTCCCCGCGATGACGCGGACCTCCGGATGGACGCGAAGCGCCTGTGGAGTGACTCCGCGGAACATTGCCTGCGCCCGCTGGCCGCCACCGAGATCGACATAATTCATGTAGTGGATCTCGCTGGAGACGGCTCGCACCCCGAGCTCTTCACCGATGCCGGGGACGGCCGCCTCCGCAATCCCGGCGGCACTCTCCGCCACCTCGCTGCGCTGGATGCTTTCCTCGGATCCCGCCCCGACGAGGACGACATTGTTCGGCGAACCGGATGCGGAGAGCACTCGCTTCATCCCTTGGTTGATCGCCACTGCGGCCATCACCAGCAGCACCACAAGGGCACTGCCGCCGATGGTCTGGAGCAGCCTGCTTTTCGAGCGGGTGAGATTCCTCACCGCGTATGAGAATGGGAGCATGATTATCCGCGGAGGTTCTTGACGATGGGTTGCATCACGGCCTGCCAGGCGGGCCACAACGAGGCGAGGATGCCTAACAGCAGCGCCGCGAGGATGCCGGTGACGATGACCGAGGCATCCGGCTGGATCGCGAGGGTCTGCCCCTCATTCCCCATGGTGAAGCTCTGCCAGCGGAGGAAGGCGGCGGACAAGCCGACGCCTGCAATGCCACCTGCCAGCCCTAGCATGCCACCCTCACCGATGACCAGGCAGCCGATGGCGCGGCCTGGATAGCCGAGCGTGCGCAGCACCGCATTCTCCTTCACGCGTCCGCGGACCACGAGCAGCAGTGCATTCGCAACGAGGGCGGTCACGGCCAATACAGCACCGATGCCGAGCCATCGCGTGAAGCCGATCAGCTCGATCAACTCGGCGGCGGTCTCAGCAAAGAAGGCTTTCTCCGGCCGCGTGTCGGTCGGCTGGGCATCCGAGTGAAAGCGCTCGTCGATGGCTCTCGCGACCGGCTTCAGATCATCCCCCGAATTCACACGCACATTGAACTGCGTGACCACGCCGAGGCCCGCCTTTGACGCGCGCTGGAGAAAGGGCAGCTTCACATAGGCGACGTTGTTGTCCTGCGGGAATGGTGACCGGAGGATACCCGCGACGGTGACGGTCACGCCTGCGCCGTCGAAGCGATCGCCCGGCTTCAAGCCGCGCCGCTGGGCGAAGACCTCGCCGACCAGCGCGCCATCACCACGCTTTTGCCATTCCTCCATGCTGCCGGCGATCACCTGGATCTCCGGCGCAAATTTCGCGAGCTGATCATCCGGCACGCCGCGGAAGGTGATCACATCGAGCGAAGCCCCGCAGTTGTTCACCACGATCTGCACCGGGATGACATCACGCACGCCATCGATGCGGAGGATCTCATCGGCGTAGTGTTCCGGCAGGCGGCTGGCGGAGGGGCAGAAGCGATTCTGCCGGTACACGACGAGCGTCGTGTCCGCCGCGCTCTGCTCGGTGGCCTTGGCCAGGGAACGCTGCAAGGTCTCCACCGCGGTGTAGAGAAACATGCCCGACGCGACCCCGAGCACGGTCAGCAACGAGCGCACCCGATGCCGCGAGAGCTGCGTCCACGAGAGCCGTAGTAGATTGAGGAGAGCATTCATGGCCTACTCTCCTTTCGTAGCGGAAGGGCTGTGCCCTTCCGGCTGATCGCGCTCCGCCGGACATCGCCACCCGCAAAGATAATGCGGCCCACACCCAGCCGGAACGACGAAGTCGTTCCGCTACATGACTTGCATATCGGACAAGCATTCATGACAGGATCAGTTGGCCTTTCTCCAAATGCAGGGTCCGGTCCGCAGCCTCGGCGGCACGGGGATCATGTGTGACCATCACGATCGTCTTCCCATGCTCGCGAGAGAGCTGCTGGAGCAGATCGAGAATGCGGGTGGCGGATTCTCGATCCAGATCGCCCGTCGGTTCGTCAGCCACCAGCAAGGCGGGATCCGCAACGAGAGCGCGGGCAATCGCGACGCGTTGCTCCTGGCCGCCGGACAGCTCGGTCGGCGCATGGTGCATGCGGTCGGCAAGGCCCACCAGCGTGAGGGCGGCCTCCACACGTCCGTGGCGTTCCTTCTTCGACATCGGGGCGAGCAGCAGCGGCAGCTCGACATTCTCAAAGGCCGTGAGAACCGGCACGAGGTGGTAGAGCTGGAAGATGTATCCCACGTGATTGGCGCGCCACTTCGTCAGCTCGCGGCGATTGAGCTTCGCCAGCTCCTTGCCCGCGATGACAAGCGATCCCTCGGTCGGGGAATCGATGCCAGAAAGGAGGTTCAGAAGCGTGGTCTTGCCTGAGCCCGAGGGCCCCATCAGTGCGAGGAATTCGCCACGGGGCACGTCGAGGTCGAGTTTCTCCAGCGGCGTCACCACCGTGCTCCCCTTGCGGTAGCTCTTGGAAACGCCGCGGCATTGGATCATCGGTTGTTCGTTCATGGTTGAGTCGGGTTGACGCGCTGGCCTTCGCGCAGGTTCTTCGGGGAAAGGACGACATGCTCGCCAAGACGCAGGCCGTCGATGATGCGGAGGCGTCCTTCGCGGGTCTCGGCTGAGGTTTGGATCGCGCGCTTTTCCACGCGCTTCGACTCGGGGTCACAGACCCAGGCGGTGCCATCGACCACGGCGGACTCGGGCACCCAGATGGCCAGTATCCCTCCTACCGACTGGCCGGGGATGGTGGAGGCAGAGCCGAGAAATTCCACACGGCACAGCATCTCCGGACGGAGCTGGTCGATGGGATCGATGATGCGGACCTTTGCCTGGAGCGTGTTCCGCTGGACGTCCGCCTCGCCGGTGATGCGGGTGACTTCGCCGGCGAAGACCTTCTCCGGGAGAAGACTGCAGCGAACCTTCGCCGCCTGACCGACACTGAGCCGCGCGGCATCCGCAAGCGGGACATCGACCCGCACCTGCAAGCGATCCGGCTGGTAGAGGATGGCAATGGTGGAGCTGTCCGGGTCATCCATCAGCAGCATCTTCTTCTGGCCCGGCGCCGCATTCAGCCGGAGCACGCGGCCATCGACGGGCGAGACGATGCGCGTGCGGGAAAGGGCAAGCTTTGCCTGATCCACCTCCACCATTGCCGCGGCGATCTCGTCGTCCTTCGTCTGCGTCTCGAGTTCGAGGCGCTTCACCTCGGATGAGGCCTCCGCGGCCGTCGCCTCGGCAGCGAGGTATCCGGACTTTGCACGATCAAGCGCGAGCCGCGTCGCCACGATCTCCGCGGCGGAGACGGCATTCTTCAGGTCCTTGATGCGTGCGTGGCGGTCGTCGGCCTCCTCCTCCATGGAAACGGCAGCCGCCCTCATGGCTTCCAGGTTCTCGAGCTTCTTCCTCGCGGCATCGATGGCTACGAGATGGGAGGCCCGGCCGGAGACGAACATGCGATGCCTGCTTTCGGATGCCGCCAGCGCGAGACGGGCGTCGGCATCCACCAGAGTGGCCAGGGGTTCACCTTTCTTCACGGACTGGCCCTCCAGCACGTGGACGACATCCACCACACCATCGATCAAGGCGGTCGCCCTGATCGGCAAGGGGTCGGGCTCGATCCATCCGCTCGCTTGGAAGAGCATGCCGCCAGGCTCGGAGGATGGAGTGGAAGAGCTTTCCTCACCGCCGGCAGTGGCGAGGACAAGCGCGGTCTCGACCGGAGTCGCGGGCAAGAGCCGGTCACGGAAGAGGGCGAGGAAGAGCAAGGCGAAGCTTGCGAGGAGACCCAGCGGAACCAGCCACGCCGGTATCCGCCGGACGGGTCTGGATGTCTCCGCGGGCGCACGGGAGAGCGTATCGAGAGTAGGATTCATGTGGAAAAGTCTGAAGACAGGGCTACCCGGTCACGGGCATGCAATCCGGCCGCGCAAACGCACGACCGAAGGCGGCTATCCAAGGATGCCGCCTACAGTCTCCAGACTTCCAACAAGGCTCGCCACGCCGCGGGCGAATCCGGCCCACGGATGGGAACCGCCGCTTCGTAAACCGAGGCTTCCACCAGCACCACCGGCGGCAGAACAAAGATCACCGGCGGCAAGTCGATCGCCGCGATGGCTGGCAGCCCCTCAGGCAATGAAGGAGCCGTGGCGTCCGGCAGATCCTCCAGATCCACACAGCAGGACTCCTCTTGATGCTCCCCGCAATCCGGGCAGCACTTGGACTTCTCCGACTCACACCCGGATGCGCCCGGCATGAGCAGTCGATGCTCCAGCAGACAAAGGCGCACGGGTGTCGCCGCCACCGGGATCATAATCCCGAGGCAGATCAACAACAGTGCTGCAATTGCCCGTCGCATCCGAAATCAACTTCTCACAAATGAGAGGCGCGGGTCAAGGGAGCTATTCCCGACCCACGCCCCGGATTTCATCAGTGAAGGTGCAGCTCGAAGCGCTCCGTCACCGCCTTCGCATCAGCCGCAGTCTTGATGACGAGGATCATCGCCACGTGGGCACCTTCCGGCAGTGCCTTGTCCGAGATCAGGACGTTCGCATCGTCATCCTTGCCCTTGGCGAAGGCGAGCTTCACCGGGGCGGAGCGCTCACCTGCGGTGCCGGTGATCGTCTGAGCCTCCAGCTTCGCGGCTTTCTTGTCCTTGTCGAGGAAGGTGACGCGGGCCTTGCGCTCCTTGTCCACGACGACTTCAAGGATGATGCCGGACTTCGACTCGACCAGATGGCCGCCATTCGGGCCCTTCTTCTCGTCGCCGTGATCGTGGTCGTGGTCATCATGATCGCCGTGGTCATGATCATGATCGTGGCCGGCGTGTTCTTCCTTGGTCTCCTTGCCGTGGTCGTGCTTTTCGTCGGCGAATGCCAGCGGGGATCCGAGCAGGGCGAGCAGGATCATCAGGTTCAGTTTCATGGTATCGGTCGGTTTCTATGGTTCGGTTTGAATGACGGATGTCAGGGGTGATTCATTCAGTGTGTTGCAGGCGCATTTTGTTCCAGGGCCCGCTGGGCGGCCTTGCGGCCGAAGAGACGGAAGACCGCGGGCGTCACGGCGAAGTCTAGCAAGGTCGAGGTGACGAGGCCGCCGACGATGCAGATCGCCACCGGGCTGAGGATTTCCTTCCCCGGCTCTCCTCTCGACAGGACGAAGGGGATGAGCGCGATGCCCGCGGAAAGCGCCGTCATCGTGACGGGCACCAGTCGCTCCAGCGTCCCCCGCTCGATCATCGAGTAGGTGAAGCCCTCCCCCTCGTGCTTCATGAGGTGCAGGTAGTGGGAGATCATCATGATCCCGTTCCGCGCGGCCACCCCGCCTACGGCGATGAAGCCGACGAGCGTGGCGATGCTGATATTTCCCACCAGATGCCAGGTCAGCGCGAGGCTGCCCATGAGTGCCAGCGGCAGATTCAGCAGCACCTGCACCGCGAGCATGAGGCTGCGAAAGTACGACCACAGTAGTAGCACGATGACCGCCAGCACTCCGGAGAAAAGGACCGCGATCCTCTGTGCCGCGGCCTGCTCCGCCTGGAACTCCCCTTCGTAGCTGATGAAGACGCCTTCCGGGGTTTTCACCTCGGCATCGACCTTCTCCTTCAGTTGGCGCACCAGTTCACCGGCATTGCGCTGCGTCGGAGTGATGGCGATCACGTAGCGGCGCTGGGTATTCTCGCGATGCACGGAGCTGGGGCCCGACGCCTCACGCACGTCCGCCACCAGCTTGAGCGGGATGTTCCGGCCGGTCTTCGTATGAATGGGCAGCTCGCGGATCTTATCCGGATCGCTACGCCATTCTTCCGGCAAGCGGATCGCGAGATCGACCGTCCGCTGGTTCTCCCGGAGTTGGGAGACAGCACTGCCGCCGAGCAAAGTGGCCAGCTCCGAGTTCAGCTCGCCGGGCGACACGCCGTGGGCCAGCGCGCGCTCGCGATCCAACTCGATGCGGAGCTGGGGGATCGGTGCCTGCTGATCGAGCTTCGCATTCTCCAGTCCGGGGATGGTTTTCGCGATGGCCTGCACCTTCGCTCCCACCGCGGTGATCGTATCGAGATCCGGGCCGAATACCTTCACGGCCACGGGTGCCGTCACCCCGCTCAGCAAGTGCTGGATGCGGTGCGAAAGTGGACCGGAGAGGATGCTGAATGTCCCGGGCACCGTCTGGATGCGCGCGCGGATGTCATCGAGGATCTCCTGGTTGCTGCGCCCGCCTTCCTCCTTCCTGAAGTCGATGTCGAACTCCACATTGGAGACCGGCACGACGTGATCGCTCCGCTCCGCACGACCGATGCGCCGCCCGATGTGATTCACCTCGGGCACCTCGCGGATCTGCTTTTCCACGGCCTCGGCGAGATTCGACATCTCCGCCAGCGAGGTCCCCGGTGCCGCACCCGTGGTGACGACAACGGTTTCCTCATGGAACTTCGGCAGGAAGTCCCGGCTCATCTGGGGAAATAGCATCAGCGCCATCACCAGCAGGATGGAGACGACGGCCAGCACGATGACGGGCTGCTTCAGGCTGATGCGCAGCAAGGTCACGCGGAGCAAGTTCTTCAATCCGCGGACGATATAGCCGTCCTGATGACCATGATCGCCAGCCTTGACCTTCACCTTCAGCAGCAACGAGCACAGCACCGGGATGGCGGTGAGCGAGACCACGAAGGACGCGATCATGCTGACGATGGTGGCGATGGCGATGGGGCCGAAGAGGCGGCCTTCCACACCGGACAGTCCGAGCAGCGGAAGGAAGACCAGCACGATGAGGACCGTTGCGTAGAGGATGGAATTCCGCACTTCCCCGGAGGCCTGTGCGATCACTTCCAGCTTCGGCAATGGATTCGGCAATGAGGCGTTTTCCTTCAACCGCCGGAAGACGTTTTCCACGTCCACAATGGCATCATCGACCACCATGCCGATGGCCACGGCGAGACCGCCGAGGGTCATGCTGTTCACGCTGAGGCCGAACCATTTGAAGGTCAGCAGCGTGATCGCAAAGCTCAGCGGCATTGCCATCAGCGTGATGAAGGTGGTGCGCAGGCTGAGCAGGAAGAGCAGCAGCACCACGGTCACCATCACCGCACCCTCGACGATGGCCTTCGACAGGTTGCCAATCGCGCCGTCGATGAAGTCCCGCTGGCGGAAGATCACCGTTGCCTCGACGCCCTTCGGCAAGGATGGCTGGAGTTCGTTGATCGCGGCCTCGATCTTTTCGGTGAGGTCGATGGTGTCGAAGCCGGGAGCCTTCGTGACACTCATGATCACGCCGGGCACGCCGTTCACGCTGGCGTCGCCGCGCTTCGGCTCGGTGTCCCACGCGACCTTTGCCACGTCGGAAATCGCGATGGGTCGACCGTTGGTGACCTTCACCACCGTCCGGGCGATGTCCTCGAGCTCCACGGTCATCGCGAGATTCCGCACCATGATTTCCTGCGCTCCCTTGTCGATGAAGCCACCGGTCGAGTTCGTCGCAGCCTCGCGCACGGCTTGCTCCAGCTCCTCGATGGAGACGCCATTCGCCTGCATGCGCCATGGATCCGGCTGCACCTGGGCCTGCTTCACGCCGCCACCCATGCTGAGCACCTCGGCGACGCCGGAGATGGACTGGAGCCGCATGCGGATCGTCCAGTCGGCGATCGTGCGCACATCCATCGGCACGGTATTTCCATCGGTGCTACGCACGCCGATGAGCAGGATCTCGCCCATCAGCGAGGCGACCGGGGTCAGGTACGGCTGGGTATCTTCCGGCAAGGACTCGCGGGCGACCTGAAGCCGCTCCTGCACGAACTGCCGCGCACGATAGATGTCCGTGCCCCACTCGAACTCCGCGTAGACGAGCGACAGCGCGATGTCCGATGTCGAGCGCATGCGGGTCAGCCCCGCCACGCCCATCAGCGAGTTTTCGATCGGCTGCGTGACCAGCGCCTCCACTTCTTCCGGAGCGAGTCCGGGAGCTTCTGTCAGGATGGTAACGGTTGGCTTCGTGAGATCCGGCAGGACCTCCACGGGCAACTCACGGGCGGTCTTGAAACCGAGCGCGAGGATCAGGAATGAGATGCAGAGGATGATCGCCCGGTTCCGCAGCGACCATCGGATGAGGATGTTCAGCATGGGTTCAGGTGAGTTCCGGGGTTCCCTTTCGCTTCGATACCGAGCTCAGCACGAGCAGCACGAAGAGCAACGCGGTGGTAGCCATGAAGAACTTCTCACGCCACGCGGGAGCGGCGCTTCCATGCTCGTGGCCGGCTTCACCGGATTTTGCCGCCTTCTTAGCAGCGGCCTGCTCCGGGGTCATCTCGGAGCCGTCCTCATTGTGCTCGTGGCCGTGGGCGGCATCCATCGCTTCCTTCAGCGAGACACCTCCCCCCTGCCCTGCGAAGCCGAGCGAATACGATCCGCGGGTGACCACCTCGTCGCCGGGGTAGAGGCCGTCCACGATCTCCACGCGATTCGCGCTCGTCTCGCCGGTCTGCACGCTCACGCGGTCAAAGGCATTCGGGATCTTCGGGTGCTTCACATAGACGTGGCGGTTCGCTGGATTCCCCTGCAGCGATTCCTTCGGCACGGAGAGCACGCCCTCGCGCATCGACTTCACGATGGAGAATTCGGCGCGCATGCCGGGGCGGAGCACGCCGTCCGGATTTGGCAGCAGGAAATACGCGTCGATGGTGCCGCTCTCCGGATCGGCCGAGGTGCCGAAGCGGATCAGCTCGCCCTCGAATTCCTTCTCGCCGAGCGCGGCCACCTGGATCCTCGCCTTGGAGCCAGGCTTCAGCATGCCCGCCTGATATTCCGGCACACGTGCGACGGCGTGGACCTCGGAGAGGTCAGTGATTTCTAACAGCGCCTTGTCCGGCTCCACGGGATCGCCGAGGCGGGCATCGGAATGCATCACCAGCCCCTTCAGCGGCGCGCGCAGCGGGATGACCGGCGGCGGGTCGCCCGCCTGACGGCTTTCCACCTCGGCGACGATCTGGTCGGCAGTCACCGAATCTCCGGGCGAGACACGCAGCTCCACGAGCTTGCCGGAGATGCGGCTGCTCACCGCGCCGGTGCGGCCGGGTATGGTCTCGATGCGCCCGAGTGCGAAGGCGGTGTCCTGGAACTCGGCCTCCTCGACCGTAACAATCTCGATTCCAAGGTTGTTCACACCCTGTTCGGTGAGGAGTACCGTCCCGCCCTCGGTGGCGGAGAAGGCGGCATGCGGGAGCAGCAGCGCTCCCATGCAAAGGATAACAGAAAATTTCATGGTCTGACAAAAATGGTTCAAGGTTTGCCCGCCGCCGCTTCGTGGCGCACGCGGGCGAGGTGGAATTGTTGCAAGGCGTCGAGGCGGGCGGCGGCGAGCTGCAGCCGCTTCTCGCGGGTGCGGAAGACGGTCTGGAGTTCACCCTGCCCTTGGCGGAAGGCATCCTCCGCCGCCTTTGCCTGCTCCTCGGCCAGCGGGATCAGCGTGCCGCCGAGTTCATCGAGCAGCTTGGTCCACTGCTGCATCTCGGAGCGCGCCGCTTCCGCTTCCAGATGGATCGACCGGGCCAAGGCGTTCGCCTCCTTGTCGCGGCGTTCCTTCAGGGCTTGGGCTTCCTCGATCGCGCCCTCGTTCTTGTTCCAGAGGGGCAGAGGGAAGGTGAAGCGCAAGCCGACCATGGCTTCCTTGTCGTAGCCGTCCGGCGCGTCCTCGGTGCGCTCGGCACCGGCGAAGATGCCGGCTTCCACGTCGTCGTAGCGCTTCGCCTGCTCCAGCTCCACGCCCTTTGCGGCAGCATCCGCCTGCAGGATCGCGGCCTGATAGTCTGGCCTGCGGGCGTGGTTGACGTCTGCCACGGGGATGGCTGGCGCGGGCAGGCTGCCACTTACCAGCAGCTTCTGGGCGGGCAGCATGCCGAGCAGCGGCTTCAGGGTGCCGATGGCGGCGGCTTCCGTGGCATCGAGCTGGCGCATTTCCAGCGCGATGCCCGCAGCTTCGAGCTTGGCCTGCCCGGCATCGAGCTTCGAGCCTTCGCCCTTCTCGGCGATGCCGGAAAGGAAGTCCGAAAGCTCCTTCGCAAGCGCCGACTGCTGGTCGAGCAGCTCACGACGCTGGCGGATGGCCAGCACGCTCACGACGCCCTCGCGGGCCTCGGCGATGATCTGGCGCTCCACCTCGCGGACCTCGGCCTCGGAGGCCTTGTATTCGGCGAGGGTGACGCTTTTCTCGAGCCGCAGGCGATTAGTGAGCGGGAAGCGCTGGACGAAGCCGATCTCGAGGCTCCGCTCCCGGTAGCGGGGGTCATGGCTGACCTGGGTCTCGATCTCGGGATTGGAGAGGCGGCCGGACTGGTTCATGCGGCCGAGCGCCTCGCGGATGCGGAGGCGGGCGGCGGCAAGGTCGGGATTCTGGGCGCGGACGCGGTCGCCGACACTGGCGAGCGAGACCACCACCCCCGGCTCCGCCCGGACTGCGGATACCGTGATGACGAGTGCCACGAGGGCACGTGAAAAGAGTGAATGCATGAATGGAAAAGCTGTGGTCGCCCGCCGACGGCAGGGCATGGACCTGATGATATTCCTGACAGGAGGACCGCCGGACAAAGAGGGTCAGAGGGCGGAGGACATCGCGCCACGCGGGCACGATGGAGCGTCTAACAACGGACGCTCAGATCAAAGGGGGCTTGTCCAAGGCAAACACGGGCTCATCCGGCGGCAAGGCCGTGACCCAGGAAACACAGAGCCATACGGCACCCGGAGGCGGCATGCGATGCTGCTGCAGATCCATCCCCGCGAGCGGTGCCGGATGGCAGCACGCGTGGGTGTGATGCTCGTGCGGTCCGGGCGGGCAACCTTCATGCGAATGGTCGTCCGTGGACTCGTGATCATGGTCATGACCATCGTGATCGTGACCGGAGCACTGGGAGGTGTGGACCTTCGAATGCACGTGATCCAGCGCGAGCACGCGGCCACACAGTCCGGCGATCACGCCGAACATCAGTAGCCATGCAAACACGCTGCGCACGCTGACCAGAAAACCCCGATCGTTTCCAACAGCAAGCGGAATTTCACAACTCCCCCGGCCGGACCTCGCACCATCCCCGGCTCCACGTAACTCTCAATGGGAGCCCGAAGAGCCCGCTGAGAAGCTCTCCCTTCAGGGCTTTCCGCTTCGGGGCATCGACCCGCACTGCACCCTTCTCCAAGAGGATGACCCGCCCGATCTCCGGAGGAATTTCTCCCGGATGATGAGTCACCAGCACCAGGGTATGGCCGTGGGCGAGCAGTTCCCGCATCACCGTGGTCAGCCCCATGGCGGCGGTGAAATCGAGCGCGGTCGAGGGCTCGTCGAGCACCAGCACTGCGGGATCGTGAACGAGGGCGCGCGCGATGAGAAAGCGGCGTCGCTCGCCGGAAGAAAGCGTTCCGAACTCCCGCCTCGCCAGATGCGCCACGCCTAGCCGCTCCATCGCCGCGTCTGCCGCAGCGCGGTCCTTTGCGGAAAACCGCATGTCGCGCGTGCGCCCGAAGGCACCTCGGAGCGACGAGAGCACCACGTCTGCCCCTATCTCCTCCCGATCAAAACGGGCCACGTCCTCCGGCATCACCACGCCGATGCGGTGGCGGAGCTCCTCCAGCGACCACAGTTCCTCGCCAAAGAGCCGACAGACCGTCCGCGGGTCCGCTTCCGGTCTCACCTCGCCGGTCAGCAGCTTGAGCAGCGTGCTCTTCCCCGCGCCATTCGGCCCGAGGATCGCGACGCTTTCACCGTGGCGGAGCGTGAGGGAAAAATCGCGCAAGGCGCAGGTTTCCCCGCGCCAGACGGTTGCATCCCGGATCTCAAGAAAGGGCTCGTGCTCCACAGGACTGATGCCGCCGCGTCGCCGGAGCGCTGGCCAGCTTTTTCGCCGCGGATTACTTCTCAGCGGTGTCAGCTTCCTTCCCGGCCTTGTCCTTCTTGTCGCCGAAGAGTTGTCCGACGATGCCGAGCTTCTGCTGCATCTCCAGATTACGCTCGGAGGTGGTCTTCTGCCCGCCCATCATCTCCTTCATCGCGCCGTCGATCTCCTCTCCCGCACCTTCCGGCACGGAGTCGGGATCGACACCCATCGCACGGGTGGCGTCTTCGATGTGGTTGCCGTGGACGGCGATCTTCTCGAGCTGCTTGTCGAAATTCTCCTTGGTGTTCGCGAGCGACTTCACGTCGCGCATCGACTCCTTGAACAGGGGGACGATCCTGGCGACCTTGGCCTGCGCTTCCGGATTCACCGCGAACCAACCACCGGCGGAACCCAGCATCGCCAGCAGGGCTAGGGTGACGGCAAGGCTCGTCCGCTTGTTCTTCTTATCCTTCACCGCATCGCGCTCCTCGATCATCGCGCGGAGTTCGGGACATCCCTCGTCCTTGAATGCCGGGGTCTCGGGAGCGGCTGCCACTGCTGGCACCGGTGCGGGAGCAGCGGCCGGAGTTGCCGGCTCGGACTTCACCTCCTGCTCGCTCGCTGTTGCCGGGATGGCTTGGCGGAGCTTCTCCGGAGCGGCCATGAAGGTGGCTGGCTTTGGGACTCCAGTCGGAGCCGGAGCGGAGCGGAGAGCTGCCATCGCAAGCTGCTGGATCTTGTCTTGAGCATTCATGGGAGGTGGCTGGTTGGGTGTTTGGGAAAGTCGTTGCCTTTGACGCCATCACTATCTGCATTCCTTAATTAGTTTCCCATTACGTAATCGCGTGGAAGCCACCGATCCACGAAACTGCCTCTAAATGAGACCCTTGGCGTTTCGCATTTTCGCAAACTACGCAGATTTTTCAGACTACTCGCCAACCTCTCCGACCTCACAAAGCTGCGTGAATTACGTAATCTTCTGGGGTATGAACAAGATAAGATGAAGTCCGAACAACAAACCCGGAGATAAGACGTCCCGACAATCGGATTGCCCCTTGTCACATCTACCATTCACGGCCCCGATCCGGTCGCGTGCCGGACAGAAAAAACTTGCCCATCGACTTCATCTCCCGGTCTGGATAGAGTCATGGGAAAGTCATGACCGTCCACGACGTTTCCACTCTGGCCGCGCTGATCGCAGCCTATGAAAAGGCGGTCGTTTTCGAGGAGTCCACCCCGGGCGCTCTCCGCATCGCGAAGGCATTCCCGGAGCTTCATTGGTCGAATGGAGGCCTGCTGCTGCTCGGGGTGCGGAAGGACGGCACGGTCATTGGCGTGGACGAGTCCGAGGTGGACGGCATTTTCAGCAAGTTCGCCCATCTCTGCGCGGAACTCACCAAAGCCCGGGTCGAGATCGGCCTGCTCCGCTGCGATGATCGCCTGGTCGTGTTCCTTGTTTTCAATGCGATCCCGCGACTCACCAGCCCACTGGATCGCTATGCGGGAAGCATCGAGCGGATCGCCATGGTGTGAGGCCTCGCTCCCGGCACGTCTTCGGAGTAGCACTGTATTCTTGGAAAGGCTTCATTCCGGGAAACCACGCCGCCATCATGGACCTGCCCGAAGTCATCGCCCACTTCCTCTCAAAGCCCGGCGCGGAGGAGACCACGCCCTTCGGCCCCGAGGTGCTCGTTTACAAGGTGGCGGGCAAGATGTTTGCCCTCACCATGCCCGAGGACTTCCCGTCCCGCATTAACCTCAAGTGCAATCCCGAGCGTGCCGTGCTCCTGCGCGACGAATACTCCGCCGTCCTTCCCGGCTATCACATGAACAAGCGCCACTGGAACACCGTGCTGCTCGATGGCTCGCTGCCGCCATCGCTGGTCGGCGAATTGATCGATCACTCCTACGACCTCGTCGTGGCCGGGCTACCAAAGTCACAGCGCGCCAAGCTCGGGCTTTGAGCGGAAAGTCCCCCGTCTCCCCCGCCCTATCTCCTTTCTTGGCACGCTCCTTCCCACGCTCCACCCTCTCCCCGCATGGCCGTCGCCGAACCCCAGAAGGAATTGCGTTTCACCCGCGCCGGGCAGGCCGTGGCATTCTGGATCTCCGCCGCGGTGTGCCTGATGGCCGGGCTCGTGTTTTTCCTGCTCACCCCCTACCGGGCGGATACGCCGGAGCTTCCTCACCCGGCCTGGGGCTTCATCCCGCTCGGCATCTCCATCCTTCTCGGCCGGCTCGCCTGGCATTGTGGGAAGCACGCCTACCTCCTCCTCAGCCCGATCGGCGTGGAGATCTTTCCCTTTTTCCGGCCAGCGACCAACATGCAAGTCATCCCGTGGGCGCAGATCACGGCGGCAGACATTGATGACTCGCGCTTGACGCTGCACTTCTCCGCGGAAAAGACCTCGGGCATCCACCTGTCGCTCTCACCGATCACGAAGGACCGCCGTGCCTTGCTCGCCAAGGCGATCCAAGGCCGTCTTCCCGCGAATCCGGAGCCATCCGTCTCCCACTCACCATCCCGATAAATGCGCCCGCCATCCCGCCAGATCCTCACCGTCGAAGAAGCATTCGGAGCCAATGGCTGGCACTGTGAATTGGTCGAGGGCCGCGACGTCCTCCGCTCCGTTTTCACCGGTCACCATACCCGGATCGAGATGACCGTGCAGGCCTACACTCCGATGAACGCGCTGGCGGTGATCGGGGAAATGCCGCTGCCGCTCGACGACGGGCACCGTCCCTATGTGCTGGAGCTGCTGGCCCGTGCCAACAAGACACTGAACCTCGGCGGCTTCGAGTATGACCTCGACCGCGAGCGCCTCGTCTTCCGCATCACCAATCTCTTCGACAAGGAGCGCTACGATGCCGACATCGTATCCTCGATGGTCCACTGCACCGTGGCCGAGCTCGATCGACTCGCTCCCTATGCGCTGACCGTCGTCCGAACTCCCGAGGACCTTCTGGACGATCTCGACCTGAAGCGCCTGCTTCAACGCGAAGACCTCATCCCTCCCGTCCCCGGCGACGAGGAGGACTACATCTGATTGCTTCCCTCTCACCGATCACAAAACCCCGATGAAGACCCTTGCCCTCCTCGCCCTGCTGGCCGTCCCGGCTTTCGCCGCGGAAAAGCCCGCCACCACAAAGCCCGCTGCCAAGACGGACGGCGGCGCGAACATCGACGAGATCCTGAACAAAAGGGATGCCAAGGATCAGATCGCTCCGATCAATTCCTACCCCCGCGCGGATCACCCTGCAGAGGCATGGGAGCTAACCCTGGAGTCCGGCTATCTCTGGAACATCGGCAGCAATACCGCCATCGACTACGAGATCGCGCCGACGCAGTTCACCCTGCGCAGCCCCACCGTGCTGACCTGGTGGGAGGATGAAGATGGCGCACGCCTCGTGGTCCGCAGCCGCTTTTCTCTGCTGATGGAGTCCATCGTCGAGGGGCCGGAGGACTACTACTTCGGGGTCAATGGAGCGCCATCCATCGAGTATTGGTTTCCAAACGAAAAGACCTCGCTCTTCTTCTCCATCGGCGGCGGCTTCGGCTGGACGAATTCCACCAATGATCCCGAAGGACAGGGCCAGGACTTCACGCTGAACTGGTTTTCCCAGCTCGGAGTCCGTCAGGAGATCGCGCCGAACCTTTCGGTGCTGGGCGGAGCCTATTTCATCCACCACTCGAATGGCGGACAGACCGACCCGAATCCCGGCATCGATGCACTGGGCTTCACCCTCGGTCTCGGCTGGCAATTCTGATCAGCCCTTCATCAGTCGCGGGTCCGGGCGGAATGCCTGCGGACTCGCGATGCGGATGGATGGTGTCCTCGGGTGTCCGGGATTGATCAGGTAATTCCTTTCGCCGGATGTCACGATGGACGGCACGGCGAGCACCGCGGAGCGCTGGGACCGCGCCCAATCGTCACCGATCGCGCGCGTCGAATTCGTCGTCTCGTCTGCACACCAGCCGGGAGGAAGCTGCGATTCGTCGAAGACCTCGATCAGGCTGTCCGGGATCTCCACCGAGAACCACGAGAACAAGCGGGCAAAGGCGTCTGGGTCATCCAGATGAACCAGCACTTCCAAGGTCGCCAGTGACAACGTGGAGGAGGCATAAACCACCGGGATGCCCGGTGAATTCCAACGCCCTCCCGCGATCCGGGCACCGTCCCCCGTGAAGGCGGTCGCGACGTGCCGGGTCTTGCAGAGACGATAAGCGCGGATCATGAGAAAACGCCGTGCTCGATGCGGATCAGCAGGGCCTCGACTTCGCGGGCTCCGATCTCGGTATCACAGCACCGCAGCGGGGTGAGCCCACCCAGAGCCCGCTTGGGCTGGAGCATCCAGCGCCGGACTGCCTCCGGATCTTCCAGGACGTCCGCCGCCTTTCGCAGCACCGAGCCGAGCCGCAACAGGCGCTCTGACTCGTCCGGCTTGAAGCGGTCGGTCCGTCGCGAAAGCGTCCGCGGCGGAATCCCGAGAATGTCAGCCAGTTCATCGGAGGAAACTCCGAGATCTTCGCGGAGCCCGTCAAAGGCCGAGCGGGGCACCCCCCGATGCAGCGCGTCTCGGACCTGGGCCAATGGACCACCGGATCTTGCTCCGGCTCTCATGCCGAAGTCCCGCAGTACGGCGACGGTGCGCTCAAGACCACCTGAACCACCAACCTTATAGGTTCCGGGGTCTTCCCGAAGTGTGGATGAGTATTCGCCCTCCGCCATATGGCAACAAATTACCGCCAATTGGCAAACCTTCAAGCCTTTTCTCCCCTCCCTACAATCCCAAGGCTTTTACATGGGCCACCGCTGCCGAGGCGAGGCCCGGCGGATAGTAGCCACCTTCCAGTGACGAGACGCCTCGTCCTTGCGCGTGCTTGTTTGCGATTTCGACCACTCGCCGCGTGAGTTCCGCAAAGGTCTCATCTTCCCAGCGTAGGCCTCCGAGTGGGTCATCTCTCCGCGCATCGAAACCCGCGGAGACGAGAATGAATTCCGGCCGGAAATCATTGAGCGCGGCAGCCGCATGCTCGTCCCAGGCAGCGAGCGCGATGCCGCCTTCCGACCGATGCGGCAGCGGAAGATTCAACGTGTATCCCTCCCCCGCTCCACGACCCCGATCCGTGGCGAGCCCCGTGTAGGGATAGTTTCCCTCCTCGTGGAACGACACGTAGAAAACACCGGGGTCCGCTTCAAAGATCGCCTCCGTGCCATTTCCATGATGGACGTCCCAATCGACAATCGCGATCCGCTTCAAGCCATGCGCCTGCTGAAGATGCTTCGCGGCAATGGCCACATGATTGAAGATGCAGAAGCCCATGCCGCGCTCGGCAGTCGCATGATGTCCGGGAGGACGCACGGCACAAAAAGCCCGGGAGATATCGCCCCGCATCACCGCGTCCACTGCCTCGATCACCGCGCCACTCGCTTCCAGCGCCACATCGTAGCTCTCCTCGGAAAGAGCCGTATCACCGGTGCGGAGGATGTCCGCGCAAGAGACCACGTCCCGATAGACCACGTCATGATAGTAGGCCTCGTGCGCGAGCAGGATCTCCGCGACCGTCGCCTTTCTACCGGGCAAGCGCACGATCTCCATGGGAAGCTTCTCAAGCGCCTCGCGCAGCACGCGGTAGCGAGCGGCGGACTCGGGATGGCCGGGCCCCGTGTCGTGACGCTCGTAGCGGGAATCGTAGTGAACTCCGATGGGTTTCATCTCGGATCTCGGCGGATGTTCTTGTGAGTCAGGTAGCCCTTCCGCCAGCGCAAGATGCGTCCTATCGGCAGTCGGAATTCCCGTTCTTCACCCAGGCCTCTCGATACACCGCCGGCCCGGGCGAAGAGCGCTGACATGCCATGATTCTCCGCCATGACGCTCGCCCAAAATTCCACGATGCCACGCTTCTTCGCCACCTGCGCCAACTCGCCTAACAGGAAGCCCGCCATCCCCGACCGCCGGGTATTCTCATGGACGACGAAGGCCACCTCGGCCGCCGTCCCGGAAGGATCGAGATAGTAGCGACCGATAGCGCGGAGTTCCTCACGACCGCTGGTCTCCGCAAAGAGCCCGAAGGCGTGATCCTTCCCCTGATCCACCGCCGCCAGCTTGTACGCGGACTCACCCGTCATGCGGTCACGCCGGTAGCCATAGCGGAGCCGCACCGTCTCCTCGTCATGCGAGTAGAAGAACGACTGAAGCGCCTTCATGTCACTGGGATGCAGCGGCCTCAGCCGGAAGCGTCCGCACGAGAAAGTCACCCAACCACTCTCCACCTCGTCCCGCGCGCCGCCAGGCATCGTGAAAAACTTCGGCAGCCATTCTCGCGTCCGCGCCCCTTCCAGCAGCGCCTCCCGGTGATCCGGGTGCGCGATCTCGACCAACCTGGCGACACGCTCGCGGATGCTTCGGCCGTAAATACTAGCGATGCCGTACTCGGTCACCACGTGGTGGACATCACCGCGCCCCGTGCAGACACCGCTGCCCGGTTGCAGTCCCGCGACGATCCGCGAGTCCTTCCCGTCATCGGTCAACGAGGTGAGCGCGATGATCGGCCGGCCTCCCTTGCTTCTCCCCGCTCCACGGATGAAATCCTGCAACGCTCCCACCCCGCCATAGAAACGATGGCCGCTGGAATCGCGCACCACCTGACCTGTTAGGTCAATCTCGCGAGCGCCGTTCACCGACACCATCTTGTCATTCCTCGCGATCCGCTGCGGATCATTCACCCAGTCGCTGGGGTGAAGCTCGAGGTCCGCGTGACCGTCGGCAAAGCGGTAGAGCTTCCGGCTGCCGAGCACGTGACTCGCGATGATCTTCCCCGGCTTGTAGCTCTTGCGGGAATTATTCACCGCGCCGCAACGCACCAGGTCCATCAGCGCGTCATTGAACATGCCCGTGTGAATACCGAGATGCCGATGCTTCCTCAGCGCGCGGATAACGGCTTCCGGCGTATTGCCGAGCCCGACTTGAAGCGTCGCACCATCGTCGATCAACTGCGCGGCATAGCGCCCGATCCGCTCTTGCCGCTCGTCCAACTCCGCGATCTCAGCCTCGGGCAATGCAGTGGTATGCTTGTAGAAGTAGTCGATCTCCTTCACCGGGATCAGCGATTCGCCTCCCGTGCGCGGCATCTTCGGATTCACCTGCGCGATGACGAGGCGCGCGCTCTTCACCGCAGCCCGCGTGACATCGACGCTGACTCCAAGCGAACAAAGTCCATCGCCATCCGGCGGAGTCACTTGAACCAGCGCGACATCGAGAGGCATGCGCCCGCTTTGAAAAAGCGCAGGAACCTCGGACATCGCACACGGCGTGTAGTCCGCCTGCCCGCGCTCCACCGCATCGTGCAGCGCAGGCGTGAGGAAAAACGAATTTGTCCGGATGACCTGCTCGTATTGCGGCTCGATCCACGGCGTGGGCCCCAGCCCGTGGATGTGCACGATCTCCAGGTCCATAAAGCGATCGGCATGCCGGAGCATCGATGCGACCAGGGCATGAGGTACCGCGGCGCTGCCACCGATAAAAACCCGGCTGCCCGGTCGCAGCAGGCGCGGCCAATCGTGCTCGTCCAGTAGCTTCACGGGACGAAGCTAACACGCCCCACTCCGGTGGCGAAATTTTCCCAAGGATTTTCCCCGAGCGGTGTCATGCTTGATGAACCCGCCATGAAATCCATCGCACTATTGCCACTTTTGTCCTGCCTAGCATTTGCCGCCGAGCCGGTGAAAACCACCGCAGGCCTCCCCGAGGACCGGATCATCTTTCCCCAGCCGGACACGGCACCGGAGCTGAAAGTCACCGCCACTTTCAAGAGCGACACCGTGATCAGCACGGTCCAGCAGGGAAACTGGATTCGCACCGAACACCTGATCACCTACGAGATCACGAAGCCGGTGCCGGAGTATCCCCACAAGGAGCTCACCTTCATCTGCCGCGACCAGAATCCCACGCCCGAGTCGGGCATCATGGTGAAGAAAGTCGCGTGGCCCTTCCAGAAGGGCGAGATGACCTTCTCCCTCGCCAAGGACGAATCCGTTCGCAAGGGCAGCTACTTCAAAATCGTCCGTTACGACGCCGTCGAACCCCGCAAGTAACCATGAAAACCATTCTTCTCACCACTGCTCTTATCACCGCCGTCCAGGCCGAGACCGCGCTGACCATCTACAATCAGAACCTCGCCGTCGTGCGCGAGTCCTTGCCTCTCGATCTGAAGGCCGGCGAGAATCCGCTGAGCTTCGACCGCGCCACCGCGCAGGTGCTGCCGGACTCCGTGGTCCTGCGCGATCCCACCGGCAAGGCGGCCTTCTCCATCCTTGAGCAAAGCTATCGCAATGACCCGGTCAGCAAGTGGCTGCTGCTCCAACACTTCGAGGGGCAGACGATTGACTTCCGCACCACCTATCTCGACGGAAAGGTGGAGGTGAAGCCCGGAAAGATCATCCGCTCCGGCTATGTCCCGGGCGGACAACCGCAGGAGCCGATCATCGAGATTGATGGTAAGCTGCGCTTCGAGCTTCCCGGAGAGCCGCTCTTCCCCACCCTGGGCGACGGATCGATCCTGCGCCCTACCCTCGGCTGGCAGATCCACAGCCAGGCGGAAGCGAAATTCGACGCCCAGCTCTCCTATCTCAGCAACGGCTTCCAATGGGAGGCCGACTATAATCTCGTGGCCCCCGAGAAAGGCGACACCGTGACTCTCACCGGTTGGGTGACCGTCAACAATCGGAGCGGCACCGGCTTCGAGAACGCCAAGGTCAAGCTGGTCGCCGGCGACGTGAATATCATCCAGCAGAATGCCCCTGCCGAGCACCTGCGCTTCAGCTCGCGCATGCGGGAGATGGCCGACTCCGCTCCCGCCGTGCAGGAGAAGGCCTTCGATGACTTCCACCTCTACACCCTCCAGCGCCCGCTCACGATCCGTGACAAGGAGACCAAGCAGGTCGAGTTCCTCCGTGCGCCCGAGGTGAAGGCAAAGAAGAAGTATGTCTACGATGCGGCATCCATGCGCTTCTTCGGACGCGGCGGCCCCCAAGTCCAACCGCTCCAAGGCCAGGAATTCCCGAAGGACGTGGCGATCTACTGGGAATTCAAGAACGACGAGGGCAACGGCCTTGGCGTCCCACTCCCCGCCGGCCGGATGCGCTTCTACCGTTCCGACGATCAGGACGGGAACCTGGAGTTCGTCGGCGAGAACAACATCGACCACACCCCGCGCAACGAGGACGTATCCGTTTATACGGGCAATGCCTTCGACCTCGTGGGCGAGCGGAAGATCACCAACTTCCAATACGACGAACGCGCGGAATCATTGAAGGAGACCATCGAGGTCACCGTGAAGAACCGCTCGAAAGAACCGAAGGAAATCATCGTCCGGGAGCACCTCTGGCGCTGGCTGGAGTGGAAAATTGAGGACGCCTCGGCTGAGCACGTGAAGAAGGACGCGCAGAAGATCGAGTTCATCGTGACTCTCGCTCCCGACGAGGAGAAAAAGGTCACCTACACCGCCCACTATACTTGGTGACTTGAGGAAGCATTGAAAGGGCGCAGCCGTCTCAAGACGGCTGCGCCTCTTTGCATGTGGGAGACGGCCGCCGGGATCACCAAATGCGGATCAAGCCATCCAACAGATCCCTACCACTCTACTTTTTTCTAAAGCAGGTCACCGTGTGATCATCCACCATCCCGACTGCCTGCATGAAGGCATACATGGTAGTGGACCCCACGAAATTGAATCCCGCTTTCCGCAGGGCCTTGCTCAGCGCGTCGGACTCCGGTGTCTTCGTAGGGAAGTCGGACATCACCTCGAATTGGCTCACCCTCGGCTTTCCGCCGATGAAGCCCCATATCCATTCCACCGGATCTCCCTCCCGCTCGCGCAAGGTCAGCCACGCTTTTGCATTCTCCCGCACCGCAAGGATCTTCCCGCGGTGACGGATGATTCCGGGATCGAGCACCAGCTTCTCCAGCTCGGCGTCCTTCATCTTCGCCACTTCCTCCGGCACGAAGTTCCGGAAAACCTCCCGATAGCGCTCGCGCTTCTGCAACACCGTCCACCACGACAAACCAGCCTGTGCACCCTCAAGGCAGATCATCTCGAAAAGATACCGCTCATCACGCGACGAAACACCCCACTCGGTATCGTGGTATTCAACATACAACGGCCTGTCTACCGGCAGCCAAGGACAACGGTTCATGACCAAATCTTGCTCCCACCCTCCCCACGATCTCAAGGCCGCAGGAAGCTCCCCACCAAACTAAGCCCTCCTCACCCGGAGCCCCCCCGCCCCCCCCCCTGGGAGCGCCGGTCATCAGACCGGCCCGAAGCGCCCCCCGATTGCCCGCTTCACCGGCAACGCCACATCGCCCACATCGCCCCAACGATAAGCGAGGAAAACCACTGGGAACGCGGAATTCATTCCGCCCGGGACAGGCAAGCACCACCAGCCATGGTGCCATAGCGCGTTG